>PHDE01000213.1 GCA_002842505.1 Bacteroidetes bacterium HGW-Bacteroidetes-3
GTTAAAAAACAGGATGCCGTTGTTTATCAGCAATATTCCGCCAGTTTGGAAGGACAGCAAAATGTTGAAATTAGACCAAAAGTAACTGGTTTTATCCAAAAAATTTATATTGATGAAGGCCAGATTGTAAAAAAAGGACAACTTTTATTTAAATTGGAAACAGCAACTTTAAGTCAAGATGCTTCAGCAGAAAAGGCCAAAGTGAATGCTGCGCAAGTTGAGGTTGACCGATTGTTTCCTTTGGTGGAACGAAACATCATCAGCAATGTTCAGCTTGAAACCGCCAAAGCAAATTTAGCCCAGGCAAAAAGCAACTACAACAGCATTATCGCTAATATCAATTATGCCAATATCACAAGTCCAGTAAATGGCGTTGTGGGAAGTTTGCCCTATAAAGAAGGAAGTTTGGTGAGCGGCACAATTGCAGAACCTTTAACCACTGTTTCGGACACCAAAAATATGAGGGCTTATTTTTCCATGAATGAAAAGCAATTATTGGATTTCAGCAGAACTTTCAAAGGAAATACGATGCAGGAAAAAATTAACAATATTGCCGATGTTTCGCTTATTTTGGTTGATAATTCTAAGTATGAACATCCCGGTAAAATAGAAACCATTAATGGATTAATCAATAAAAGAACCGGCAGCACAGAATTCAGGGCGGCTTTCCAAAATCCGGAAGGAATTTTAAGAAGCGGCGGCAGCGGTGTCGTTCAAATTCCGTTCACGGAAAAAAATATTGTTTTAGTGCCACAGGTTGCCGTGTTTGAAGTGCAGGGGAAAAAGATAGTTTATGTGGTCGGAAAAGACAATAAGGTTGAATCGCGCGTAATTGACACGAAAGGAACATTGGATTTAGATTTTATCGTTTCTAGCGGTATTGAAGAAGGAGATTTGCTTGTGGTGGAAGGCGTTTCTAAACTTACCGAAGGCCAGGAAATTATACCCAACACTGTTTCGGTTAAAAATTAATTGAATTCAGCTAAAACAACAATCCGATAATTTTTAGATTATGATAAAAACGTTTATTGAAAGACCTGTTCTCTCAACAGTAATTTCTATTTTAATAACCATTTTGGGTGTTTTGGGATTAATGTCCTTGCCTATTGAGCAATATCCGGATATTGCGCCGCCAACGGTTCAGGTTAGCGCTTTTTACACTGGAGCGGATGCTGAAACTGTGCTGAACAGCGTTATTATTCCTTTGGAAGAAGAGATAAATGGGGTTGAAGGAATGACGTATATGTCTTCCACAGCCAGCAACAATGGTTCGGCGAGCATCAGCGTATTTTTTGAACAAGGCATTGATGCCGATATTGCAGCGGTTAACGTTCAAAACAGAGTTTCCAGAGCCACCAGCAAATTGCCTTCAGTAGTTATACAAACGGGTGTTACCACCATTAAAAGGCAAACGAGCGCCTTGCTGTTTTTCTCTTTATTTTCCGATAACAAGGAATATGATGAAACTTTTGTGCAGAATTACGCCAAAATAAACATTGTTCCGCTATTGCAAAGGGTAAAGGGAGTTGGACAGGTAAATATTTTTGGGGCAAAAGATTATTCCATGCGTATTTGGATTGATCCCCAAAAAATGGCGATGTACAATATGGTGCCGTCTGATGTTCAGGCAGCGCTTCGGGAACAAAACATTGAGGCTGCACCGGGTAAATTTGGTGAAAATGCGGAAGGTGTTTATGAATATACCATGAAATATAAAGGCCGATTGTCACAAGTTTCCGAATATGAAAATATCATTGTGAAATCTGCCGGAAACGGAGAGTTTTTAAGACTAAAAGATGTTGCTACCATAGAATTAGGTGCTTTTAACTACACTTCCAAAAATATGGGAATGGGAAAACCGGGCGTAGCGGGCGGTATTTTTCAAACTTCGGGGTCAAACGCACAAGAAGTAACCGCAGAGGTGATGAAAATATTGGAAGATGCCAAAAAGGATTTTCCAAAAGGATTGGATTATGTGGTTCCTTTTAATGTAAATACATTTTTAGACGCTTCCATAGAAAAAGTGGTGATCACTTTGTTGGAAGCTTTTATTTTGGTTTTTATTGTGGTATTTGTTTTTCTTCAGGATTTTAGGTCTACGTTAATTCCGGTTATTGCAGTTCCCGTTGCCATTATTGGTACCTTTTTCTTTATGAACTTGTTTGGGTATTCCATCAATATGTTAACGCTTTTTGCCATTGTGCTTTCCATTGGAATTGTGGTAGATGATGCCATTGTGGTGGTGGAAGCGGTGCATGCAAAGTTAGACCAAGGCGCAAAATCTGGTAAAGAAGCCACTGTTTCCGCAATGAGCGAAATTACAGGTGCTATTATATCTATTACGCTGGTGATGTCGGCTGTATTTTTGCCGGTTTCTTTTATAAAGGGTTCTTCGGGTATTTTTTACCAGCAATTCGCCATCACTTTAGCCATAGCCATTCTAATTTCGGCGGTGAATGCTTTGACTTTAAGTCCGGCATTGTGTGCCTTATTTTTAAAACCACATAAAGAATCAGAACATGGAGAAGCCAAGCTAAAAGAGCGGTTTAAAATGGCTTTTAATACCAGTTTTGATACCATGCAAGGGAAATACAACCGAATTCTGGAAACATTAATGAAGCGAAAATGGATCACAGGTGTTATTTTATTATTGGCTACGGTTACTGCTTTTTACTTGTTTAAAGTAACACCATCAGGTTTTATTCCTTCAGAAGACAGGGGAATTATTATGGCAGATATTTCTTTGCCGCCAGGTTCAACATTGGAGCAAACACAAAAAATTGTAAACACTTACGATTCCATCGTAAATTCCATGGATATTGTGGAAGCCAGATTGAATGTGGTTGGTTTTAGTTTGCTGAATGGCGTTAATGGGGGATCTTATGCTTTTGCCATTGTGAAGTTAAAAGATTGGAGCGAAAGAAAAGATAAAAATCAATCTGTTGATGCCGTAGTTGGACAACTTTTTGCAAAAACTGCCGGAATTAAAGATGCGAAATTGATCTTTTTTACGCCGCCAAGTGTCCAGGGTTTTGGGTCTTCGGATGGATTTGAGTTCAAATTGCAGAATAAGGGTGATGACTCTTGGATTGAAATGGGAAATGTTTCCGGTCAATTTCTTCAGGAATTAAATAAAAGGCCAGAAATTCAATATGCCTTGACCAGTTTCAATCCTAATTTCCCACAGTATCAATTGGATATCAATATTGAAAAAATTAAAGATGCAGGTTTAACGGTAAGCGAAATTTTTAATACGTTGCAAGGTTATTATGGCGGATTGTACACCACCGATTTTAACCGATTCGGAAAGCAATATCGTGTGATGATTCAGGCAAAACCTGAAGACAGGGCAACGCCGGAAACTTTAGACAATATTTTTATCAGAAATAACAATAACGAATCTGTGGCAATTAGCCAGTTTGTGAGTTTAAAAAGAGTTTATGGCCCTGAATTTGTTTCGCGTTACAATCTTTTAAATGCTATCGCAATCACAGGAAAATCCAATCCGGGATACAGCACTGGAGATGCCATTAAGGCGGTGGAAGAAGTTGCCGCACTTCATTTGCCAAAAAATTATGATTATGAATTTTCAGGGATGACACTTGAAGAAATTTTGGCGGGCGGACAAGCGATTTGGGTGTTTTTATTGAGTTTGGTATTTGTTTATTTCTTGTTGGCAGCACAATATGAAAGTTACATTTTGCCGCTTTCGGTATTGTTTTCATTGCCTGTTGGCGTTGCCGGCGCAATCGGATTTATAAATTTAGCCGGATTGGAAAATAACATTTATTTTCAGGTAACTTTAATTATGCTGATTGGTTTATTGGCTAAAAATGCCATTTTAATTGTGGAATTTGCCTTGCAGCGAAGACGCCACGGAATGTCATTGTATGAATCGGCTATTCAAGGAGCCAAAGC
>PHDE01000214.1 GCA_002842505.1 Bacteroidetes bacterium HGW-Bacteroidetes-3
TTGTCATTCCGAGGTACGAGGAATCTCATTATGCTATGCTATTTGATGTGATTCCTCCTTTGTCGGAATGACAAATATTTCCTTAACTTAATGACATTGCCCTTCGGGGGTTAGGAGGCTTCCAACGCGCCACCTGGCCCTATCGCTAAAAATGTTCACTGAACATTTTCTTAACGCTCTGTCCTCCCTTCGGGCCTGCCTGCCGGCGAGGCAGGGGTTAGGGGGCTTTTTTGGGTTGCTCCATCAGCCAACGCTAAAAATTTCAATATTTTAAAACGAACCTGCCTGCCGGCAGGCAGGAAAACTAATATGACAGTTCTTTTTTGATTTGGATTCTAATTGTGAATGAACTTATTTTTTACTTTGAGCTTGAACTTTGATCTTCCGTCTTCCGTCTTCAGCCTTTCAAGGTTTTATTCTAATAATTTTATCGTCTTTAAGAATTACCAATTCACTATTCATTTTCTTTTTGAATTCGATTAACTTTTCATAAACTTTGTCCATTCCTGCCAAAATTTTAGCTTGATTGGGGGTTCTTTTATGGATTTTCATCTGTTTATCTTTTATTTTTTATTGGTACAGCTGCTGTTCGCCATTAATCATTTTACTGTGTGTCAAAATTTGTTATGGCTCGTTTCATAATATTGTTTTTTTAATTTATCAAATTTTATTTTATTAAGAACAGTAATGTCAGATTGTAAAGTTTTTTCAGCAATTAATTCAGGTTTTCCGGCTGAATTGTCAAAAATCATAACTTCATCAACAATTGGAAGATAGATATCAAATAAATTTTTTATTCCATTTACATATCTTCGTTTTATCACATCCGTTTCAATATTATGGCCACCTTCCAGTACTCTTGTTTTAACCCTTTCAATAGCTAAGTCAACATTTTGCAACCAAAAAAACAACAGTGTTACTGTATAATTTTTACTTTGGGCATAAACAACTTTTGATTGATAACTTTTTGTTGCTAAAGTAGTTTCGAAAGCAAAATTTTCATTAATTTCCATAAGTTCATTAATCCTCTTAATCATTATTCTCCCTGCTTCAAAGGAAACTTTTTCAGGTTGAAATGGGGATAAGCCTCTAGCAATTTATTCATTATTTTTATTTGTTTTTTTAAAGTATTCATGAAACTTCGTTTTCATCAGCATTTACAAACTCTTTACAATTTAAAATGTTGGGCAATATTGTAAAAGAAGCTGTAGTTTTCCCTGCACCATTGCATCCTGCTATTAAGTAAAGATATTTTTTCATTGTTGCAAAGATAATTTAAGTATTGGTATGTGGTAACAGGTATTTGGTATTTTTTAGCTTGCGGTCAAAGGAATTTTGAATGCTAAATTTTAAATGTTGAATTGTTAATTATAAATTGTCTTTGTGTATTGTGGTCAAATTTAATCCAAAATTTTGAATATTAACTTTTAACTTTTCAAAGCCCAACGCGCCGGCTGGCCCATTCGCTAAAAATGTATCCCATACATTTTTTTAACGCTTTGTCCTAACAAAAAATATCATATGACGGTTCTTCTTTGATTTGGGTTCTAACTGTTATTGAACTTATTTTTACTTTGACCTTTTTACTTTAATTTTTAGCCTTCTCACTGCTCACCTCTTACCTTTAAACATTATTTTATCACAAATCATTTATTGTTTTCAAAAAATTTTCAGGATTCATGATTCCTATTTGGCTTTTTTTATAATCTTTGGTATTTCTTGTGATAATGATATCAATTTCTCCGTTTAATTCTGCTGAATAATTTTGCAGCGCATCTTCAAAGTCTTTAAATTCTGAATTTAATGCCACAATAATCGCATTTTTGTCAATCACAAGCACTTCCAATATTGACAGTAATATTTTTAATTTTTCTATTACTTTATCTTGTTTTGCTTTTTGACTTAACAAATAATAGACATTGCTAACAATGACGGGTGTCACAAACCCAATGATGTCTTTTTTTTCACATAAAGACAGTATTTTTGCGGCATTTTCTGAAAATGGCTCTCTATCAAAAAAGAGATCAAGAATGACATCGGTATCTATTAAAATATGCTTCATCCTCTTATAAATATTTTTCAGACAGCTTTTTGGCCAATTCTTGTTTATAATCAAAATCCTGGACTGAATGAAAAGTACTTTTTAAAGATTTGACAATGGGCGTCAATTCAATTTTGTTTTCACTTTGCTCTTTTACCAATATCTTTAAATAATTTTCAACAATGCTTGATAAGCTTTTTTCCTTATTTTTAGCGTATTTTTTTGCTTTTTCAATAACGGAATCATCAATTGTTAAAGTTAATTTAGTGCTCATTTTTTTTTTAATTTTTATGATACAAATATAACAAAATAAATAATTACACGTGTTAATTTTTTAATAAAACTACGTGTGTTTAGTTGTCGGTTGTCAAACTTTTATTCCGCACGTGCGGGATTAATTGAACTTCCGTCTTCCGTCTTCGGACTTCGGACTTCCGTCTTCCGTCTTCCGTCTTCGGTCTTCCGTCTTCCGTCTTCGGACTTCCATCTTCGGTCTTCCGTCTTCTAATACAAAAACCCAAACAGCCACAAGGGTATATTTATGTCTGTTCCTATTTCTAAATCGTCTTTTACAAGATAGGAATTTTGATGATTTTTAATTTGATGTTGTTTTTTGTTTTTGCCGCCCAACTCAAAAAAATAGGTGTTGTCTACTTTAAAATCTGCAAATGGCGGTGCATAAACAGTACTTACCTGGCTGAGTTGATTGAGAAAAAAAGTTTCTCTTATAGAACCAATATCAGCATACTTGCCGAGATTAA
Organism: Bacteroidetes bacterium HGW-Bacteroidetes-3; assembly: GCA_002842505.1. Taxonomy (GTDB): domain Bacteria; phylum Bacteroidota; class Bacteroidia; order Flavobacteriales; family Flavobacteriaceae; genus Lutibacter. The sequence goes on from PHDE01000214.1 coordinate 2,803, forward strand.
ACATCAAATTTGGGTTATTCAAAAATATTTTTTCAGGTTTTCCCAAACTATTGATTCCTTTATCTTCAACGTATAATAAATTTAAAATTTGCGCATCATTCAACAATTTTAAATAAATTTTCATCGTGTTTAAACTGATACCTGTGCGTTCGCTAATTGAATTCATATTGGGTTTAAACGGTACCGAATTACTGATCACGGACAATAATTTTTTGAGCATTACAATATTTGAGGTTTGAATATTTGCATATTGCGGTATGTCAACTTCTAATACGGTAAGCAAAACTTCACTTAATTTTTGATGAAATGATTTTTTGTTTTCCAGATAAAACGGATAATATCCATAATTTAAATAGTCGGCAAAAGATTGTAATGGTTTTACTTTTTGGGTAATTTCAATGCTGATGGCAATATGATTGTTCACAATTTCATCAACTGAATACGATTTAAAGTTTATGTTGGTTTCAAATTGAAGAAACTCCCTGAATGACAATCCCGGCATATCATAAACCACCACACGCCTACTTAAATCGGCCTTGGCCTGATTGATATGTAACAATGATGAACCTGTAAAAACAAGTTTCAGCTGAGGCATATCATCATAAATATTTTTGATTTCAATAGCCCAATTTGGGTATTTATGCACTTCATCAACGGCGATAAACCGGCCTCCTTTTTTGTAAAAATCATTCACCAAATCATACAAATTGTTTTCAAGAAAATATAAATGATCCAGACTGATGTACAAAACACTTTTGTCGGGTTTATGATTTAACCGAATATATTGCAATAAAAGTGTTGTTTTTCCTACACCTCTACTTCCTTTTATGCCAATAAATCGGTTGTCCCAATCAATGGTATGCATAAAATTTCGCACCTGTTTGGTTTGTACATGTGCATATTTTTCATAGAATAGACTGTATAATTTTTGCATCATCTGTTCTTTTTTGCTAAAGTAGTAAAAACATCAATACATTGATGCTTTTTTATAATTTTTATATCAATCTGTTGATGTTTTTTAGGTCAAAAAACATTAAATGATGCCTAAATAACGTTGACCAATTTTAATTAACTTTTATCCCGCACATGCGGGATTAACTTCCG
>PHDE01000027.1 GCA_002842505.1 Bacteroidetes bacterium HGW-Bacteroidetes-3
GAAAGAAATACGCCCTATATCAATCTAATGAAGTATGCTAATTAATATTGTTAATAACTTTAAGTATTTTTGCTTTTTTTAGTCATAGAATACGCTCAGGATAAATTCATCCTTTTTTGATTCGCCTTTTCGGCGAAGTAAAAAAGATTGTAACGAATAGCGCGCCCGCCTTTTCGGCGGTAACGCCCACCAAAAAGGCGGGCAGGCCAAAAATATTATTTGAATTCATTTAATGTTGTATAAATTTTAGTAGTTTTACGCTAAACCAATTAACCTTTTTATGAAATTTCACCCAATTAAAGCAATTTTCATTGTATTGCTATTTATTTCCCTATTTAGCTGTAAAAAAACAATAACCACAGAAGCAACTGAAATCAATTTTGTCAAAGAAAATTATGATAAAATGGAGACGACTATCACCATGCGCGATGGCGTCAAACTGTTCACCGCCATTTATTCGCCAAAAGACAAAAGCAAAAAATATCCCATTTTATTGCAACGCACGCCTTACAGCTGTCAGCCCTACGGCGCAGATTCCTTGAAAAAAAGCATTGCCCCCAATAAATTTTTGATGGAAGAAAGAAATATTGTGGTGTACCAAGATGTTCGCGGACGTTGGATGAGTGAAGGAACGTACGACAATATGCGCGCTTATATTCCGAATAAAAAAAGCAATAAAGACATTGATGAAAGTTCTGATACTTATGACACTATTGACTGGCTGGTAAAAAATGTAGAAAATAACAACGGAAATGTGGGCACTTGGGGAATTTCCTATCCGGGTTTTTACACAACTTGTTCTACTATTGATGCGCATCCGGCTTTGAAAGCGGCTTCACCGCAAGCGCCAATCGGAGATTTCTTTTTTGATGATTTTCACCACAACGGCGCTTATTTATTGAGCTATTTTAAAATCAACTCGTTATTTGGGACGCCAAAAGATGCGCCAAGTGATACGGCTTGGTATTCCTTTCCCGATTTAAAAACGCAAGATCAATACCAGTTTTTTTTGGATGCCGGCCCACTAAGTAATTTAAACCACTATTTTCAATATGAAAAATTGGACGAAACAGCGCCGAAAAACAAAGACAAAGTAGACGATTTTTTCTGGAAAGAATTGATAGAACACTCAAATTATGATGAAGTTTGGCAAAGCAAAGGCATTCTCCAACATTTGAAAAATATCAAATCATCTGTAGCAACAATGGTTGTTGGCGGTGAGTTTGACGCAGAAGATTTATTTGGTGCCTTGGAAACCTATAAAAACATTGAAAAATACAATAAAAACAATTATAACACCTTGGTTTTCGGACCTTGGAGTCACGGACAATGGGCAAGTTCCAATGTTGAAAACAGCGTAGGAAATTATTATTTTGGCGATTCCATCTCCCTGAAATTTCAGGAACAAATTGAAACAAAATTTTTCAATTATTTCTTAAAAGGAAAAGGCGATAAAAATTCGGGTTTGCCGGAAGCTTATGTTTACGACACCGGTAAAAAAGAATGGAAATCGTATGACATTTGGCCACCACAAAATACCGAAAAAATATCCATGTATTTGTCTGACAACCAAAAATTAACCACTTCCGCAGAAAAAGAAATTGGCATAAAATTTATCAGCGACCTCAAAAAACCAGTGCCTTATTCCGAAGATATAAAAACCGTATTTACGCCAAGAAAATATATGACAGACGACCAGCGGTTTGCCGCAAGAAGAGGTGATGTTTTGGTTTTTGAAACTGATATTTTGGAAAAAGATTTCACGTTGGCCGGCGATATTTTAGCGAAACTGCAGGTGGCAACCACCGGAACTGATGCCGACTGGATTGTAAAAGTTATTGATGTTCACCCTGCAGATGCAGAAGAAAATAATGCAAAAATGCAAGATCATTTAAAAATGAGCAACTATCATTTAATGGTTCGCAGCGAGGTGATGCGTGGAAAATTCAGAAACAGTTTTACATATCCTGAACTATTTATTCCAAATAAAAAGACTGCAGTAAATATTAAATTGCAAGACGTAAATCACACGTTTAAGAAAGGGCACAAATTACAAATTCAGGTTCAAAGCACTTGGTTTCCTTTGATCGATTTGAATCCCCAAACTTATGTGGACAATATTTTTAAAGCAAAAAAGGAAGATTTTAAAACGCAGACGCATACTGTTTTCACCTCTTCGGCCATTGAGTTTTCTGTTCTGAATTAAAAAAGAAGAGCCAAAACTATTGATTTTATAATCAAGGTTTTGGCTCTAACTTAAACTACTAACTAAATTTTATTAAAAAATAATTTTGGTTTAGAGGTAACTAATCTTTAAACCCAAGGCTTTCTCCTTTTTATCTTCTACGATACGAAAGTATGCTTATTAATGATGCTAAAGGCTGACATTTATCAAACTTATATGTTTTTTAACACTATTTTTTATTGATTTTTTAAAGGCCAACTAAAATAATTGTCGAGAATAACAGCACAAAGATGATGACAGCAGATTTCCAAAAAACGTGGGCCTTTTTAAGCTCCATAAAATAAAAAGCCACACCAAGAAATTTCAGCATAAAAAGCGCCAAAATAATTGCTGAAGCCGCTTTTAATCCGATATTCAGCCTAACAACAAATGCAGACAATATTGTAAGTATTAATAGCGATACCAGTACTTTAAAATATTTAGGGTTTTTCATCTGTTTATAATTATTTTTTAGCGGTAATCCCGAAAATTCGGGACTGTTCGCCATTAATCATTCCTTTGTGTATCAAAATTTGTTATGGCTCGTTTCATCAGCTAATATTTATTGTTTTTTAATTGGTCTGATGGAACAGCCACAATCATCCATTGCGTTTTAAAAATATTTTGTGGTAGCCGTTTCATCTAAAAAATTAGATAAATTAGGGGAAATAACAAAAGCCAAATTAAGTCACACAGATGCCAAAATGTGGCACTTGCTTCAAAATCCTCTAATGCTACACTTTTGTTTTTCTTGTTTAAACTGAAATAAACTGAACTTAAAATCACCAAGCCAACAATCACGTGAATCACATGAAACAAAGTCAGCATCCAATAAAAAGTAAAAAAAGTGTTGTAGCCAATCGATAAGCCTACCGCAATTTTCTCATAATATTCGATACTTTTTAACAATAGAAAGAAGAAACCTCCCAACATCGTCAACTTCAAATACAGGGACGATTTTTTGCTGTTGTTGGCCTTAAAACTTTGAACAGATTTGGCCATAAAAAATCCGCTGGTCAACAAAAAAACAGTGTTAGCCAACCCAAAAGTTGTGTTCAAAAGCAACCTTGAATTGTGAAATATTTTGGGTTCGTCTTTGCTGTAAATCACCATCGCCACCAAAGCCATTCCGAAAGTGAATAACTCCAAAAAAATGATCACCCACAGCAATATTCCGCCTGGCGGATAATAGATGTTTTTTGAATCTGTTTTAACTAAATCCATATTTTTTAATTGAACTTTTAATCCTATCCCCAACCTCCCGTTTTAAAAACGGGACAGGCTTTTCCGAAGGAAAGAGAGTTTGATTTGGCACCAGAGGAAAATATTTCTTATCTTTAGTAGCCAATTTTTTTTAACTTTTAACTTTTAACTTTTAACTTTTAACTTTTAACTTTTAACTTAAAATATTAATCCCAATCTAACAATCTTTTTTGGCCTTCTAATTTTTGAATTTCCGTGATGTCCTGTGACATTTCAATAACGCCTTTGTATTTTTTATTGTTATCGCGAATGGCAAAATACCTGATATGGATAATTCTCCCTTTGAAATTAAACCAAAACTCAGCAACATCTTTTGTTCCGGCTTTAAATTCGGCCACAATTCGCAACACCATATCCACACTTTTTGGCGGATGGCAAAAGCGAACCTCTCGGCCAATAATGCCCTTGCTTCTCGGAAAAACCCTGTCATCGCCCCTATTGTAAAAAACAACTTTGTCATTTTCATCAACATAAGTAATGTCCACAGGCAAAAAACGCAAGAGTAAATTTACCTGTTCCGGTGTCATATAACCTTCATCATAATGATAGGTGTTGTCTAAAGAAAAAGACAAATTGCGTTGCGCAAAATCTTCGCTTGGATGAACATATTTTTCTTCCTCAATTGCAGGATAAGGCGCTGGTTTTACCAACAACATCCACCCTATTTCTTCATCGCCCTGATAAAAGGCATTCCATTCTTCCTCAGTCAACAATTCCATTGAATTTGGAAACAATCGCATATCTTCAATACTTAATAAGCGTTTGATTCCTTCAACCAGATATGGGATATTATCAATAATTTTGGCAGTATTTTTTTCGGTATTGTAATCGTTCAACAATTTGATTTGCGCTCGTAAATTGTCGTGAAAAGACCACATTCCCTGACTTGGGCCTTCCCATCCGTGTTTTTCCAAATAAGGAAATAACTGATTTTCCTTTCGGGAAAATCGTTTTTCAATGGTTGTTAACTGATTGAAAATATTGAAATATTTTTGAAAATCTTCAGCAGGATCAACTTCTGTCAATTCCAATAATATTTCTTGAATTAAGGCGCTTTCCCTGTAATATACTTCAACGGGATGTCCTTTCGGCAATTTTTCTACGGTTGATAAAAAAGAATTCATTTTTTTGGATTTTAAATTTTAGTAAGTAGTGGTTTTAGATTCCTAAACCTTTGAATCATTTGAAATTTTGTTCAATATTGTTTCAATTTCCATTTTCAAAACTTCAAATTCAACGTTGCTTTCTTTGCAGGCAGTCTCCAAAGTTGCACCGCCGCCGCAACAAAAATCTATATTATATTTACTGAAAACTTGGTCTGCTCCCATATTTTTCGCCACTACTTCCGCAACTGTATTTTCTTTAGTGATATTCATAATTTTATGTTTAAAGTATGATGCAAATATACTAATAAAATACCATTTAGTCTTTTATTATTTTATTAATATTATTTACACCTCAATTTTAAAAAGACGGATAACTTTGTGAGCTTTCAAATATTTGTTTTGTGTATCTCAGTGCCACAACAATTTCACAAAGTTTCACAAAGAAGCACAAAGCCACACAAAGAAAAACTTCACAAATTTTAAATACCTCCATCAAAATAAAGGTGGAATTTAAATTTTTAAATACCTGATGTGCATAAATTTATCGCACAGATAAAACAACCCGGGAAGTAAACAAAAAATAAAATAGCCTGAATTGTCTTTAAGATTGGTGCCTTATTTTTTCGAATAGCAGCACCAAAGATTTCAGCAATTCAACAGGCGTAGTTAAAATTTGATAATGATTTTGCCCAAACATTTGCGGTAAATAATATTTGGCTTGTGCTTCTATGGCCAAAGCATAGGAATTAATTTGGCGTTCGTTTAACTCGCGCAAGGCTTGTTTCACATCGTTAACGCCATATTTCCCCTCGTACTTGTCGTAATCATTTGGTTTTCCGTCGGAAATTAAAATAACCCACTTATTTTTGGTGTCGCGCTTGTCCAACATAGCTCCCGAATGCCGCAAAGCAGCACCAATTCTCGTATAACCGCTTGGTTCAACCGCGCCAACTTTAAACTTTGCCTTGTTCCAATCTTCGTCGAAATCTTTTATGGTAATGTAGGTAGAATGGTTTCTGGTTTTTGAATAAAAACAATCAATGGAAAAATCAATATTGAATTCATTCAAGAGTTCACCAAACAAAATGGAAACTTCCTTTTCAACATCAATTACGCGATTTCCGGCAGCGTAGCCATCGCTTGATAAACTGATATCTAACAATAACAAAATGGACAAATCCTTTTCTTTTTTTCGTTTAGAAAGGTATATTTTTTCAGAAGGCGTATGTCCGGAATGCACATCAACAAACAAATCGGTTATTGCGTCAATATCAAATTCCTCGCCTTGGATTTGCCTTCGCTGAAATTGGTATTTGTTATTCACCGTGGCCAGCATTTTCCGCAATCCGATTAAGGTTGAATTATTTTTTAAAATTGTGCTTTTATAATAGGAAACATTATTTTTTAGCAATTTTTTTGGATACACTTTACAAAAATCAGGTTTATAGGCACGTTTGGAATAATCCCACTCATCATAAGTGATATGATATCCGGAAGCATCAAACTCGGCACTTTCCGAAACCGTTGTGTTTTCAATAAAATCGGCTTGATAAACAGAATGCGCGGTATCATCAACACGAACTGTATATTTCATATTTAGCTCATCCAACGCATTTGCGTGATCTTCCAAATCGTCATCGCCATCAAAATCCTTGAAATTTCCGCCAAATTCTTCCGCAGTTTCCACTTTTTCAAATTGATGTTGCAACACGGCGTCTTCTTGCTGTTTTACATCAACTTGAACTGAAATAATTTCTTCAACAGCTTTGGATTTTAACGTGGTTTTTGGCTGATCTTCTTGGCCTTTTTTAACCTCATCCGTAAAATTTTTCAAGGTTTCTCCATCATCTTCCAAATTATTTCGCATCCATTTTCCGAAGATAAAAGTATAATCGGCCAATGTTTCATCTTTGACTTTACTTTTATAAAATTGAATAAATGACTCAACGTATTTTTTAGTGACAGGAAATTGGTCGAACATAGCTTCCAAAACGACCAATGAAGATTCCTGCGCTTTTTGTTGAGATTCCGTCAATTCGTGCTCTTGATTGTCGTTCCAGTTTAAATTTAAATTTTTTTGAAACGACAAATAAACTATTCTGAATAAATAAAAAGAGATATTTTCATCTTCCGAAGGAAAATCGGAAAAAATAACCGGAAGAAAAAAATTGTTGTTTTTATACCCACCTTCTCTTTCCGCCTCAAAAATTTCAATGGATTCGCCAGTGATGGCACGCGCAAAAATGGTCAATCGCGGTTTTAAATCGGACAGATTAACTGCATAAGCGATATTTTCCTGTTTTTTTAGGCTGCGTCGCTTAAAGTAATAAGCGAGTTTGGTAAACAGGTATTCATCGGGTTCGAACATTCTTTCAGTTTTAAGTTATTAGTTTTAAGTTTTAAGTTGATTTTTATTTTTGAAGCATAAACTGCCAACTGCAACTGTAGACTGAATACTTTTTTAAATCATAAGGTTACACAAATCCTTCAACGCTTCTATTACTTCTAAATCATCTGTCAATGGTTCCACAACGGCGACTTCAACCGACAGTCTTTTAGGCAATCCGCTATGGATCAATTTGGCGGCATCAACCAACAAACGGGTTGACACAGTTTCCGCCAAACCAAGTTCCGTCAAGTTCCTTATTTTTGTGGCGATGTTTACTAATTTTTTTGCAATATCCAATTCAATTCCGGTTTCATTCACTAAAATTTCGGCTTCAATTTTAGCTTCAGGATACGCAAAAGAAGTCGCGATAAACCGTTGCCGCGTTGAAGGTTTTAGCTCTTTAAATCCTTTTTGATAACCCGGATTAAAAGAGGCCACCAACATAAAATCGGCATGCGCTTTAACAGTTTCCCCCAATTTATCAATAAACAATTCACGCCTGTGATCGGTAAGCGAATGAATGGCAACAATTACATCGGGCCTTGCTTCGGCAATTTCATCCAAATAAATAATGGCACCTTCTTTTATGGCGGTAGTAAGCGGACCGTCCAACCAAATGGTTTCCGCACCTTTTATAATAAACCTGCCAATTAAATCGGTTGAAGAGGTTTCTTCGTGACAGGAAATAGTGATTAATTTTTGATCCAATTTATGGGCCATAAACTCAATAAATCTGGATTTACCAGTGCCTGTTGGCCCTTTCAACAAAAAGGGAATTTTATTTTTGAAAGCGTGTTCAAACACCTCAACTTCTTTGCCAATTGCGTGGTAATACGGTGCTTTAATACCCATAATTAGTTGTTTACAGTTTCTATAATTTTTGAAATAGTTTCTTTATTGTCAACACCCAATCCTTCTTGTTGATGAACCAATTCTCCCAGCGAATTAAATACGCTGATAATATTTGAATGCGAAAAATCCATTGGTGAAATTTGTTTGTATTTAACCGCCAAAACATTCGAAAATTCCCTTACGCCACTATCAGTTCCCTGCAAAAAAGTATGATGTTCATCATCCATAAAATTTTCTATGGCAAATTCCTTTAACTTTTTAGGCGTATCAGTTTCGGGATCAATGCTTACAAACACAAAATTAATTTTACTAATTAAATCTTTAGGAATTTGTTTTTCAATATTATGCATATCGGCCACCAATCTTGGGCAAGCCGCTTTGCAACTTGTATAAATCATGACCATCACCAAAGTTTTGCCTTTTAAATCTTCCAATTCAATTGTTTCGTTTTCTTCTGTATTCCATTTAGTTGTTAAATTAAAAATAGAAGTTTCTGAGATTTCATCAGTTACCGCAATTTTTGAAGTTTCTTTTGAAATTGGTTTTAAGTCCATTTTACAAACAGGGCAACTTGCTTCTGTATTATAAGTTTTCTCTGCCTCACATTTCATTGGGCACTGAAATAAAACTTCATTTTTATTTTTTGAATTGCCAATATTACAGGCTGTCAATGTTAGTATTGCCACAAACAAGATTGTGATATATTTTAAATATTGCATTTGTTTAAATTTTATTTTATAGGTAGCCGCTACTTTCCTTTAATCATTCTTTTGGGTGTCGAAATTTGTTATGCTCGGTTCATTTAATTAATTTTTTGGCTAAATTCACTAACAATTGCAATCTAATTTAAAAAATATTTTGGGCGTTCCCGCCGAAAAGGCGGTCGGGCTTTTCGTTACAATCTGTCATTGCTGCGTTCCTTGCAACAACAGTATTTTCACTTCAATCCCTAACGCAGCTAGCCGTAAAAACAATAATTAATTTCAATTCCTGTTAGTCAATAATGAATTCTAGAGATTTCAATCTTTTACACATCTAAAACCCAAGTTTCTGATTGCATAGTTTGCTTTTATGCTACCGCGAAAGGCGTACCTCATAAAAGCGGCATAATTCATTAAATCGTTTGCACCCAAAGCGGCGCTTCCGCAGAAAAGATTGCTGTCTTTATCAACATCCTTTCTTGATTCACCCGAGATTAAAACAGAATTAAAATCGGAAGTCCATTCCCAAACAAGTCCATGCAAATCATAAACGCCCCAATAATTTTTAAAGGTTGAGCCTATTTCATTGTTAAAAGTCTTGGGTTTTTCATACCATCCCAAAATAAATTCATTGTAATTTTTTAATTTTCTTGCATCGGGCAAATTTTCGTTTGCCATGGCAACATATTCCCATTCATCAACTGTTGGCAATCTTTTTCCCTGACATTCGCAGTATTCTTTGGCGACAAACCAAGATACATTTGTAACTGGGGCTTTTAAAGATTGCGTTGCATTAAGAGCTGTATCCGATTTCCAATTCGCCAAATAATTTTTATCTGCAAATATTTTTTTCGCCATTGATTTTCTCCATTTCGGATTTTTAATCACAAACTGCAAAAAATCTTGATTGGTAACTGGATAAACATCCATATAAAAATTGGAAATAGCTACTTGCATAGAATCTCTTCCATACAAAGGAATGTACTTTCCTCCTTTTATCGTTACCATTTTAGACTGACAATTGGCATTGATTCCAAAAAAAAACAACATACAAATTGTCAATCTTAAAATAGTCTTCATCAATATAAATATTTGAAATATTGTTAAATTTTATTTTGAATTTTTCACTTCACTAACCATCGCAGGCGTAACATTTGTTTTGTTGTTACCCCAAGAATTGTAAACATAAGTTAGCACATCAGCAATTTCATCATCGGTTAAAACTTGTTTGGTCATAATATTGTTATACTTCTTGCCATTCACCGTAATTTCACCGGTTTTACCATTAAGCACAAATCCGATAGCCCTTTTTACATCGGCATTTAAAAAATCAGATTTTGCCAATGGCGGAAACACATTTGCAATACCTTCCCCATTTGCTTGATGACAGGCAAAACAAGTTTTGGTAAATATTTGTTTACCGGATGCTATTTTTTCAGCCAATGATTTATTTAAATTAACTTCGGTTTTAACAGTTTCATTATTTGGCATTGTTTGAATTGTTCCGCCTTCAGGTTGGTAAATTCCTTCTTGTTTTACCCCAGAATATAATTGTTTATTTTCTTCACCCGTAACTTTTAACATGCCAAGCGCACCTTTGTTGAATGCACGAAAAATAGCGTGATCCACTATAATAAACGTTCCCGGAACCTCCACTTTAAACTCGACTATTGCGGCGCCTCCCGGAGGAATTGCTGTAGTTTGAACATTTTTGTTTAACAGTGAGCCTCCTTCAACATGAACATTGTCGAAAATTTCACCAATCACGTGGAAAGATGACGTTAAATTTGGGCCACCGTTACCAACATATAAACGCACTGTTTCTCCAACATTTGCCGTAATGGCATTATCACCGGTTAATGATCCAACTTTACCATTAAAAACCACATAATCGGCATCCTCTTCCACTGCTTTTTTCATATCAAAAGGCTGTAAACCAGGCTCTCCATTTTCGCCTTTGGTGTAAAAATCACCTTGCATAATATAATATTCCTTGTCCACTTTAGGTAAACCTCCTTCTGGTTCAACCAAGATTAAACCATACATTCCATTGGCAATGTGCATTCCAACAGGCGCGGTTGCGCAATGATAAACGTACAATCCCGGATTCAAGGTTTTGAATGAAAATGTTTTATTATGTCCAGGAGCCACAAATGAAGAAGTCGCTCCACCACCCGGACCTGTTACAGCATGTAAATCTATATTGTGCGGCAATTTATTGTCGGGATGGTTTGAAAGCGTAAATTCAACCTCATCACCAACTCTTGTGCGGATAAAACTTCCTGGAACTGAACCTCCAAATGTCCAATAAATATACTTAACGCCATCGGTCATAGTTCCTTCCTGTTCAAGGATTTCCATATTTACGATTAGTTTTTTGGCGGTACGATTGCCAACTGGGGCTGGAACCATTGGCGGAGAAGTAAGATCAGCCTCCATAGTTCCCTGAACCTGTATTTTTGAGGAATCAATATTTTTCTCTTTTTTGCTTGAATTACAACTTAAAAATAACAGCAAAGCTATTACCGTTAGACCAATTTGGCCTACTATTTTCTTCATATTTTTCATTTAAATTGATTGATTTAGTTAGTATTTTGTTTTTGATTTTTGGAGCAATTTACAATTATTATTGAAAAAACCAGCGCATCAAATCATTTGGCCATCATCTTGAAAACAACAAGCAATTTTCTGCGCTGGAAATCCATCTAAAAAATCAACAAATACTATTTTTAGAAATACTCTTATGTATATTTATTTTTGTCTATTCATTAATTTCTAAAGCTTCATCAGTTGGTCTTCCGTGCTTATAAAAATCGATGATATACAGTACAATTCCTGTGGCAAAAATTGAAGCGCACAGCACCAAAACCACAAAATGAATGGCAATTTCTTTTTGAACCAGCATAAAATCCATTTTAAACTTTCGCTCCAAATAAACCTGGGCAACACCGGCAACGCCAAAAGCAACAGTCATTCCGAGCATTCCAATGTTAGCCAGCCAAAAAGCCATTCTTCCTCGAGAACTGTCGTATAATTTTCTACCTGTTAAGTTTGGTAAGCTATAACTGATAATCGCCAAAACAATCATTCCATAAGCTCCCCAAAAAGCCAAGTGACCGTGCATTGCGGTAACTAAAGTTCCGTGTGTATAAATATTAGTTTGCGGCAAGGTATGTGCAAATCCAAGCAATCCAGCACCAACAAATGATGTTATTGCAGCGCCAAGTGTCCAGTACAAAGCCAATTTATTTGGATGTTTTTTCTCTCCCTTTCTGTACATATTTACGGCGAATAAAGCCATCGCCAAAAATGCCAACGGTTCCAATGCCGAGAAAATTCCACCAACAATAATCCAAATTTTATTTACGCCAATATAATAGTAATGATGTCCTGTGCCTAAAACTCCTGACAAAAAGGTCAATCCAACAATAACATACAGCCATTTTTCAATGACTTCCCTGTCAACGCCGGTCAATTTAATCAATAAGAAAGATAAAATACCTCCCATAATCAATTCCCAAACGCCTTCAACCCATAAATGAACTACCCACCAACGAAAAAACGAATCCGTTACCTGACTGTCAAAGGGAATCATACCCGGTAAATAAAGCAACGCGGCAAACAAAAGTCCCATAGAAAGCACCAAAGCCGTTGTTGTTTGTCTTTTCCCCTTAAACAAAGTGGTTAAAATGAGCCCTAAAAATAGGAGAACGTTTACCACAACCAAGTAATCTAACGGACGCGGAATTTCCAAAAATTTTCTTCCTTCCCAAATATTAAAGTGAAATCCGACTATGGCTGTTACGCCAACCAATGCCAAACTTATTAACTGTACATAAGCCAATTTTACATTTACCAATTCGCGTTGCGCTTCTTCGGGAATGATATAATAGGCGGCGCCCATAAAACCCGACAATAACCAAACTACCAACAAGTTTGTATGAACAGCTCTTGCGACGTTAAAAGGCACAAATTCGTGTAAATTATCAAATCCGATTCGGGCAAAACCCATTACAAATCCGTAAACAATTTGTAAAACTAACAGCAGCATTGAAAGGGCAAAAAACCAATAGGCCACTTTTTGTGATTTATATTTCATATTAATAAGTTTATTTATTCATTTTTTCTTTGGCCAATGGAGATATCACCCTATCGAAACCATTTAAATCTATTTTTCCAATCCATTTAAAAAAGGCTATTACATCACCTGCTTCCTGCTCGGTCATTCCATAAGCAACCATTTTTCTTCCGTTGAGCTGCCAAGGGCTTGGCGACATTAAGATACTTTTAATGACTTCTTCCCCGTTGCCGTCGTAACGAATATTTAAACGGTCTACAACTTTGGTTAATTCAGGTGCATAATAGGCTCCTTCACCCAACAAAGTATGGCAGCCCATACAGTTATTGGATTCCCAGATTTCTTTTCCCCTAACCACATCGGCAGTGAGATTTTCTCGATTTGTTTGATCATTTCCTTTGGAGAAAGAATAAATGGTAAGTCCTATAAATATAAGGAACGTTACCAATGTTCCTCCCAGAAAGAAAGCTCTCGCTTGTTTTTTAGATAACATATTTTAACGGTTTTAATTGGTTAATTAATTATTAAATTATTAAAAGACCTTTTTATCTTTTAATAAAGCGAATTTATATGGTTCACTTTAATAAAACTATGATTTTTATCATAAAATTTAGCCGAGAGGCTCGTCGGGTGCAGGAATAACATTTTTTAAGGTCAAAAGACTTCCCTTGTCTGAAATTTCCTTGGAAAACTCCATAATTGTCAAGTCCCTAAACTTTGCCAAAATATTGTTTTTAAATGGCACTACAATAAAATGTACCGGACAAGGATTTGCAGAATCACACTCATTCAAACCCATAAAACAGCCATTCAATTTATTTAAGCCATCAATATTGTCAATAATGTCAAGTACATTTTTCTTTTTATTTTTTTCTGACAAATAGAAACCGCCGTGCGGACCTTTGGTGGAAGAAATAATCTTGCCACGCACCAGTTGCTGAAATAACTTCGCTAAGAATGGACTTGGAACATCTATACTTTCAGCAATTTCCTTAACGCTAATTTTTCTTTCTTCGTTTGAATGTTCAGCTAAAAACAAGGTAGATAAAATAGCATATTTACTGGCATTTGATAACATTTCTCTATTTATTTTACAATTTATTTCAGCAAAAGTACCGAAAAAAGAGTAAATGGTATTATATTTTTTTGAATTTAGCTGTAAAATGTCTCATAATGGGTGCTTCCTCCACAATTACATAACCAGATTTTGCTTCGTCACGGGTATCGTAAATGTTTTTTAAAGCAACAGCAATGTAGTCCATGTGATTGTTGGTATAAACCCTTCTTGGAATAGCCAACCTTACCAATTCTAATTCCGGATAGCGATTTTCACGAGTTATCGGATCTCTATCTGCCAAAACGGTGCCTATTTCAACGCCTCTAATACCGCCCACAATATAAATTTCTACCGCCAAAGCCTGTGCCCTGTATTCTTCCCTCGGAATTTTAGGAACAAATTTGTGAGCGTCCAAAAATATGGCGTGACCACCAAAAGGTTGTTGCACGGGAACCCCAAAATCGACTAACTTTTGCCCTAAATAGGCTATTTGTTCTACCCTGCTTTCCAAATAATTAAATTCAGTCGCTTCATCCAAACCCACAGCCAATGCACCCATATCGCGACCATTCATGCCGCCATAGGTGATAAATCCTTCAAACATAATGTTAAAAACAGTTGCCTGTTTAAAAACTTCTTCGTTATTGAGCGCAATAAATCCGCCCATATTCACCAATCCATCTTTTTTGGCGCTCATCGTCATTCCGTCACCATAAGAAAACACTTCTTTCGCAATTTCCTTGATGGATTTATTTTCGTAACCAGTCTCACGTTTTTTGATCAAATAAGCATTTTCGGCAAAACGTGCCGCATCAAAATATAATGGGATGCCGTATTTTTTACATAAAGCGGAAACCTCTTTGGTGTTTTTCACAGAAACTGGCTGTCCGCCCGCACTGTTACAAGTTATGGTAAGCACTACAAAAGGGATTTTTTCTTTGGGATGGCTTTTAAAAACCGTTTCAAGTTTGTTTAAATCCACATTTCCTTTAAAAGGATGCATATTTGAAGTATCAAAAGCTTCGTCAATTGTGCAATCTACTGCCTTGGCTTTTCTGAATTCAATATGGCCTTTTGTGGTATCAAAATGTGAATTTCCGGGAACGATGTCGCCTTCTTTCACCAAAGCGGAAAACAGTACGTTTTCGGCTGCGCGGCCTTGGTGAGTTGGCAAAAAATAGGTAAAACCTGTAATTGTTTTAACGGTCTCTTTAAGTTTCAAAAATGAGGATGAACCAGCATAACTTTCATCGCCAATCATCATTTCCGCCCACTGCCTGTCGCTCATGGCGCCAGTTCCGGAGTCGGTCAACACATCAATAAAGACTTTATCCGAAGAAAGGTTGAATAAATTATAATCGGCTTCTTGTATCCATTTTAATCGTTGCGCTTGTGTTGAACGTTTGATGTGCTCAACCATTTTAATTTTATAAGGTTCTGCGTATGGCAATTCCATAAGAATATAAGTTTAAATTTGAAAAAAATTATAGGGGCGTGATTATAAATCACGAAATACGCTTAAAATTAACTTGGGAAAGAATCGGGACGCTTTATGTTTAAAAAAACATCTGCGTTTAGTTTAAAACAGTTTATGTTTTTCATTTACTTTTTATAAAGGGCAAATTTACAAAAATATTTAGACAAATTTTTTGATATTTTTTAATCTTTTTTATTGAAAATAATAAGTTTACGTCCTCAATATGATCATTATTTTCACTTCTGATTTTTTGGAAGATTAAGATTTGCTTAAAATCCCGATTAATATTTAGTATTATGACAAATATCATTATCTTCGCAACTCGTTATTTTTACTATTAAAACTACTAAAATGAACAAACTTCTTTCACTTATTTATTCAACTCGTTTGACTGCAATTTTATTTCTGGTTTTTGCTGTATCAATGGGAGTTGCAACATTTATTGAAAATGATTACGGTACGGAAACCGCAAAAGCCTTGGTTTACAATGCTTGGTGGTTTGAAGCCATTATGGCCGTTTTTGCCCTAAACTTTTTTGGAAATATTTTTAAATACAAACTCTACAAAAAAGAAAAATTAGTGGTGCTGGTTTTTCACCTTTCGTTTTTTCTTATATTAATTGGGGCAGGAATAACCCGCTATATAAGCACTGAAGGTATTATGCCTATTAAAGAAGGCGCCGTAAGCAATGTTTTTTTCTCTGATAAAAATTATATAAGCATTGTTGTCAACGATGGCAATGAACAAAAAACTCCTGAACATACAGCAATTTTATTGTCGGCTTTGGGAAACAATAACTACCATTATAAAACCGATTTTAAAGGAACTGATGTCGACGTTAAATTGACAAACTACATACCAAATGCTCAAGAAGTATTTGAACCTAATGAAGCCGGCGAAGAATATTTAAAATTTGTTGAATCTGGAGGAGGCCGTCATGACCATTTTATTAAAAAAGGAACTTCTATAGATGTGCATGGCGTTTTGGTTGGTTTTGATTCCCCAATGCCAAATACCATCGATTTTAAAACCGTTGACGGCAGTTTAAAAATTAAATCTGTTGCGGACGGAACATTTCTTAGGATGGCCGATAAATTTGAAGGCACCATCGCTAAAGATTCTTTGCAGGATTTTTCACTTTTGTCTTTACATTCCCTTGCCGGATTGCAATTTGTGGTGCCGCAAATGCCGCTTAAAGGATCTTATAAAACCGTTTCCGCGCCAAAAACCAAAATGGGCGCCGAAAATATGGCACAATTAGAATTTGACGTTACCGTAGGCGGTGAAACAAAACACATTAAATTAAAAGGCGCAAAATTTGCCATTCAGCCAGCTACCCAATTTTCAGTCGGAAACTTAAACTTCAGAATGAGTTATGGCGCAATGCAACTGCAATTACCGTTTAGCATTAAATTGAACGATTTTCAATTGGACAATTATCCCGGTTCTCAAAGTGCCATGTCTTTTGCAAGTGAGGTAACCGTTATTTCTCCTGAAGAAACCTTCGATTTTAGAATTTTTATGAACAATATTTTAAATTACAAAGGCTACAAATTCTTCCAGTCAAGTTACAACATAACACCTGATTATGAAGAAACCCATTTATCTGTTAACCACGATTTTTGGGGTTCAACCATTACCTATATCGGTTATTTTTTATTGTATGCCGGCCTTATTTTAATTCTGTTTATGAAAAATACCCGATTCGATTTCCTCAGAAAAAGTCTGGATAAAATCAGAAAGAAAAAAGCAGCGGCAACAATCATTTTATTATTGTTTGTTTCCGTAGTTGCCTTTTCGCAAGACCACAATCATGCGCCACTTGAAAAACAAATAGATTCTGTCCTAAAAGCGAATATAATTGACGTTAAGCACGCCGATAAATTTAGCAGGGTAATTATACAGGATGCCGGCGGAAGGATGAAACCAGTTGACACGTATGCTTCCGAATTGTTAAGAAAAGTTAGTAAATCTGACACTTATAAAGGCATGAATGCCACACAGGTATTTTTGTCCATTCAACAAAATCCCAGATTTTGGTTTCAGGTTCCGATCATTTATATTGAAGCAGGAAACACAAAATTAAGAGATATTCTTGGTGTTCCCCATGAACAAAAATATGCATCTCTCGCCAACTTTTTCGATGAAAAAGGAAACTATAAAATGGGAGAAATTCAACAGGAAGCTCAAAAAAGCAATATTAAAAGCAAGTTTGAAAAAGATGTGATTAATGTAGACAGAAGGGTAAATCTATTATATTCATCCATTACCGGCGATATTTTGAGAATTTTTCCAGTTCCAAACGACAAAACCAATAAATGGGTATCGAATAACAATTTAGACGAAACCAATTTTAAAGGACAGGATTCTGTATTTGTCCGTCAAATTTTGCCTGTGTATTTGCAGACTTTGAGCGTATCACAAAAATCAAAAAATTATGCACAATCTGATGAAATTTTGGACGGCATCATAAAATTCCAAAAAAAATACGGAAGCGCGGTTTATCCCGCCGAACATAAAATTGATGTTGAAATTGCTTATAACAAGTATGATGTCTTCAAAAAATTATTCAGCTACTACATGTACATTGGAACACTCATGTTCTTCTTGGTAATTTTCCAAATATTCAACAATAACAAGGTGATCAATGCCTTAATTAAAATTAGTATTGCCATTATCATTGGCTTGTTTTTAATGCATACTGGAGGTTTAATTGCACGTTGGATTGTTAGCGGGCATGCACCTTGGAGCAATGCTTATGAATCTATGATTTATGTAGGTTGGGCAACTATGCTATTTGGTTTGGTCTTCGGAAGAAAATCGTCTATGACCATTGCGGCAACTGCATTTTTAACGGCATTTATTTTAATGGTGGCGCATTGGAACTGGATGGATCCTGAAATTGCCAATTTACAGCCAGTGCTTAATTCTTATTGGTTAATGATTCATGTCGCCATTATTGTGGCGAGTTACGGCCCATTTGCCTTGGGTATGATTTTAGGCTTAATTGCTTTATTATTAATGATTTTAACTACCGCGAAAAATAAAGATAAGGTTGGATTGATGATCAAGGAAATGACCATTATCAATGAAATGTCTTTAACTGTTGGTTTAATTATGCTAACCATCGGGAACTTTTTAGGCGGAATGTGGGCAAATGAAAGCTGGGGACGTTATTGGGGATGGGATCCAAAAGAAACTTGGGCATTAATTAGCATTATGATTTATGCTTTTGTGCTTCACTTGCGATTGGTACCAGGTCTGCGAAGCCGATTTTCTTTCAATATGTTTTCTGTAGCCGCATTCGCTTCCATTGTAATGACCTATTTTGGCGTAAACTTTTACTTATCAGGACTGCATTCGTACGCGAGCGGCGATAAAGTGATTACACCAACTTTTGTATATTATGCGATAGTTATTTTTACTATCATTTGCATTCTTGCTTATTTACAATTTAAAAAACATTATAAAAAATAATGAAAACCGTTGCAAAAATGTAACTTTGCAATCCATAAAAATAATTATCAATGTTTAATAAGTATATAAAATTAGTCATAGCGGCAGGAATTTTAGTTTGGGCAGTATTTCAATTTATTGACGGAAACATCATGAATGGAATTTCAATTGTGCTCTTGGCAGGAATTTTTGTGCTTTTTTACTTCAAAAATGAATTTATATTGTTGGCATTTCTTCAATTGAGAAAGCAAAATTTTGCTGGAGCCAGCAAATGGCTTTCTTACATTAAAAATCCGGAAAGCGCCTTGATAAAAAAACAACAAGGTTATTATAATTTCTTGCAAGGAATTCTGGTTTCACAAACCAATATTAACCAAGCCGAAAAATACTTTAAAAAAGCGTTGAATTTGGGATTGAACATGAAGCATGACATTGCGATGGCAAAATTGCAATTGGCGGGAATAGCCATGTCTAAAAGACGCAAAAGGGAAGCCACGACATTAATAAATGAGGCTAAAAAACTGGACACCCAAAATATTTTAACTGAACAAATTAAAATGCTGAAGCAACAGCTTAAAAAAATATAAATTTCATTTTATAACATAAAAAAGCACGCCAATTGGCGTGCTTTTTTAATGCAATATATTTTCAATAATTCAAAATAGTTGGGGTTAAAGCCGTATTGTATTGAATGATATACACCCCATTATTTTCAAAACAGCCCAAAGAATTTTTACCATAATTAAACATTGTTGAAATTCTTGAAGATTTACCGGCCTCTAGTCCGATTTCTAAATTTCCCGTCGTTGCAATTCTAACCAAGGCATCATAAGTAATGTCAAACCCTTTTAACGCATATTTTGATGGGATTGCATAATTTTTTTCCTGAAAGGTTTTATAAAAATTATTCTCATTGGGGTCATCAACATCCAAGAAATCCGTGGATGGAAAAATAAAATTTAACTTCCCCAAAAGATTGTTGTCAACACTCACAAAGTTTTTCCCTTTATCCAATGCTATTAAAGTAATTTTGTAATTATCAGCAAGTCCTTTTAAACTATTTACGGCCGAGGCTGTCGTCACCATTTCATCACTAACCAAAATCACCCAGTTATTTTCGGTTTTAGTCAATTTTTCAGCAAACTTACTGCTTGAAATAAAGCCGTTTTCCGATTTTACAACAGCTATATTTTGAACATTCTCAATTGCTTTTAACCTATTTACCACCCGCCACAATTTACTTTGCGAATCGGAATTCCCATCATTGACCACCACAATATTTTCGCCCTTGTAATTTTGTCCCAAATACTTAAACAATTCACTTTCCGGTAAATTTTCTTCTGGCGCTGCTTTCACCAAATTACTGACTGAAACGGCAGATTGGCTTTTAGAATAAAATGGGGCAATTACGGGCACTTCAATATGCTTAGACAACCAAAGTGCATTGTCAAAAAACAAAGGCCCAATCACAACATCAACTGTTTTAAAATCATTTCTGTTTACCAGCGTCTGCAATTTTTGTATTGAATTTTCTGTGTCCAAAAACTTAACCTTAATATCCAATCCCCTTTTTCTTAAGGAATCAATTGCCATAGTTGCCCCCAAATGAAAATCGGTAACGATATTCAATAAAGAATGATTTTTTCCGAAGTTTTCATTTCTGGTTGAGTCATTTAACCTATTCGTTTGATATGGCAACATTAACACCACGTTAATTTCTTTGGAAGAATCTATATTTTCCTTAAAATGGCCTGCAATATAAGATTCGCTCTTTACATTGTTTGCAGTTTTTTCAATGGTGGTTTTATTAATCGCTTTAATTTTTAACTGCATTCCTAATTTTAAGCCGTTTGCCAATTCCGGATTTAACCTCAGCAATTCAGCCTGGGAAACATCATATTTTTTAGACAAATTATACATGGTATCGTCTTTAATTACCGTATGATATTCGTAATTAATAGTTTCATTTATTGTAGTTGAGGCTATTTTGCCCGACTCTGGAATTAACAATTCCATTCCTGGTTTTAAGCCATCGGCTATCTGCGGATTGGCAGCGATTAATTCATCAATGGTAATTCCAAACATTTTGGAAATTCCATACAAAGTATCTTTCGGCAGAACAAAGTATAATTTTTTGTTATTTTTCTCTGCTTTTGTTCCAACTTTTCCATAATCTTTATTCGGTACAATAATAACGGTGTTTGGTTTAAGATTCTTGCTTATATCCGGATTTAGCTGAAGTAAATCTCTGGTGGTGATGTTGTATGCTTTGGCAATACTTCTTAGTGATTCACCTTCTTTAACGGTATAAGTCACATACTTTTTTTGTTGCGCCATGGTAATGGCTGAAAACAAAAAAAGGAATACTAACAATAAGGTTATTCTTTTCATCTGTTTAATTTTTATTTTTTAGCGGTAATCCCGAAAATTCGGGACTGTTCGCCATTAATCATTCCTTCCTGTATCAAAATTTGTTATGCTCGTTTCATAAATGAAATTTAATTTTAAAGTGGATTATTCCCACTCAATAGTTGCCGGTGGTTTAGAGCTGATGTCATACACTACTCTATTAACGCCTTTCACGCCATTTATTATTTGATTCGAAGTTTTTTGCAGAAACTCATAAGGCAAATTTACCCAATCGGCGGTCATCCCGTCGGTTGATTCCACGGCACGCAATACGACTGCTTTTTCATAAGTTCGCTCATCGCCCATTACGCCTACCGAATTTACAGGCAATAGCATTGCTCCTGCTTGCCAAACTTTGTCGTACAATCCCCATTCTTTCAATCCGTTTATAAAAATGGCGTCCACTTCCTGTAACATTTGCACTTTTTCTGCGGTGATATCACCTAAAATCCGAATTCCCAAACCTGGTCCGGGAAATGGGTGTCTTCCCAGCAATTCAGCATCAATTCCCAACGTTGCGCCAACCCTGCGCACCTCATCTTTAAACAGCATTCGCAACGGTTCCACAATTTTAAGCTTCATAAAATCAGGCAATCCGCCCACGTTATGATGCGATTTTATGGTTGCTGATGGTCCGCCACTTACAGAAACTGATTCAATAACATCAGGATAAATGGTGCCTTGCGCCAGCCATTTCACTTCTTCAATTAAATGCGCTTCATCATCAAAAACTTCAATAAAAACACGGCCTATGATTTTTCTTTTACCTTCTGGATCCGATTCTCCTTCGAGCTCTTTCAAAAAACGTGCCGAAGCATCAACGCCTTTTACGTTCAAGCCCATTCCTTTATATTGCCCCAAAACATTTTCAAATTCATTTTTTCGCAGCAAACCGTTGTTTACAAAAATGCAATATAAATTTTTTCCGATGGCTTTGCTTAATAAAACCGCTGCCACCGTTGAATCCACGCCACCCGAAAGTCCGAGAACAACTTTATCGTTTCCAATGTGTTTTTTTAAATTTTCAACGGTCAATTCCACAAAAGAATCGGGTGTCCAAGTTTGGGCCACGCCGCCTATTTTTACCAAAAAGTTTTCCAATATTTTTAAACCATCTTTTGAATGGTAAACTTCCGGGTGAAACTGAATTCCGTAAGTATCTTCATCTTTGATTTTAAAAGCAGCATTTTCAACATCGTGCGTGCTGGCAATCAACTCACAATTATCCGGTAAATTGGCAATGGTGTCGCTATGACTCATCCAAACTTGGCTTCCTAGGTTTACGCCTTCAAAAAAAAGTTCGTTTGGTTTTATAAAAGAAAGATTTGCCCTGCCATATTCACGCGTGTTAGAAGCTGCCACTTTTCCGCCAAAATTATGCGCCAAAAATTGTGCGCCATAGCATACGCCCAATAAAGGTTTTTTGCCTTTTATTTGAGATAAATCGGGATGCGGCGCGTCACTGGCTCGCACGGAAAACGGACTGCCGGAAAGGATTACCGCCTTGTAATTTTCGACCTTAAAATTTTTGCTGTTAAAAGGGAAAATTTCACAAAAAATATTGAGTTCCCTCACTCTTCGGGCAATTAACTGCGTGTATTGCGAACCGAAATCTAAAATAAGTACCTTGTCTTGCATCCGCAAAAATAATATTAAAATAATTATGCCATAATACTTTATGTAATTTTTTCTGAACAAAATGATTTTGGCAATTAGATAAGAGAAAATAGAATATAGAAAAGAGACAAATGAAAGGCTAAAGTTTAAAGGCATAATTAAAAAATCGTAAATCATAAATCGTAATTATATTTCGCGTATTCTATGATAAAACCAAGTAAAAAAATATAAAAAATCAATTAAATCTAAATTTGCAATTAACCGCAAAGAAAGGAAAATACGCAAAGAGCCTTTAGATTTTGTTTTGTTTGACATTTGATTACGCTATTTTCAAAATCGTAAATCAAAAATCATAAATCGTAATTATATTTCGCGTTAGCGATTGAAATGGAAATACTTTTTTGAGGTTTTTCACCGAAAAAAAGATTGCAATGGAAAGCGCGACCCCGCCTTTTCGGCGGGGGAACGCCCACCAAAAAGAAGAGCAAACCTAAATAATTGCTGTTTTGCCATCAAAAAAATATTACAATTTGTACTTTTTTAAACGCAAATAACTTCATTTAAAACATTTTCTGCTTTTTAAACAAAACCGTTTTTATCAAAACGCCATAGATCGAATTTAAGGCTGTTTTTAGACGATTTAAAGCGCTTTTTTAAATTGACAAATTGTTGATAACTTATAATTACATAACCTTTAAGCTTGTTTAATTAGCTTGTTGATTTCTTATATTTGTATGTTATAAAATTTACAAAAAAAAGATTTTAATATGAGTGAAGAACCTAAAAAAAATGGTTATACGGCCGACAGTATTCAGGCGTTGGAAGGAATGGAACACGTGCGCATGCGTCCGTCCATGTACATTGGAGATATTGGTTTAAGAGGATTACATCATTTGGTTTATGAGGTGGTTGACAACTCTATTGATGAAGCGATGGCGGGCCATTGTGACGCCATAGACGTGATTATAAATGTTAATAATTCGGTTTCCGTAAAAGACAACGGACGTGGAATTCCTGTGGGAATGCACAAAAAAGAAGGCGTTTCGGCGCTTGAAGTGGTGATGACCAAAATTGGTGCCGGCGGTAAATTTGACAAGGATTCCTACAAAGTTTCGGGCGGATTGCACGGTGTTGGGGTTTCTGTGGTAAATGCACTTTCTGAACATTTAAGAGCAACCGTTTATTTGGACGGAAAAATTTGGGAACAGGAATATTCCAGAGGAAAAGCTTTGTATCCTGCAAAAATAATTGGCGAAAGCAATGACAAAGGTACATTGGTAACTTTTTTGCCTGACACGACTATTTTTACACAAACCATTGAATTTAATTACGATACTTTAGCGACAAGATTACGGGAACTTTCGTTTTTAAATAAAGGAATTACGCTAACATTAACAGACAAAAGAGTTTTGGATGATGAAGGAAACTTGATTACCGAAACATTTCACAGTGATGAAGGTTTGCCTGAATTTATACGGTATTTAGATGCCACACGTGAACCGTTGATTTCTAGGGTAATTTCTATGGAAGGTGAAAAAAATGACATTCCGGTTGAAGTTGCGATGGTTTACAATACTTCATATACTGAAAATTTACATTCTTATGTAAATAATATCAATACGATTGAAGGAGGAACACATTTGGCTGGCTTTAGACGCGGGTTAACTGCTACTTTAAAAAAATATGCGGATGACTCTGGAATGCTAAAAAACCTAAAATTTGATATTGCTGGGGATGATTTTCGCGAAGGTTTAACAGCCATTATTTCTGTTAAAGTTGCGGAACCTCAGTTTGAAGGACAAACAAAAACAAAATTGGGAAACCGTGAAGTTACCGCTGCTGTTAGTCAGGCTGTATCTGAAATGTTGCAGAATTATTTGGAAGAAAACCCAAGTGATGCCAGAATCATTGTCCAAAAAGTAATTTTAGCGGCGCAAGCACGCCACGCGGCCAAAAAAGCGCGTGAAATGGTGCAACGCAAAACAGTAATGTCTATTGGCGGATTGCCGGGAAAACTGAGTGATTGTTCAGAAACTGATCCTGAAAAATGTGAAATTTTCTTGGTTGAGGGAGATTCTGCAGGCGGTACGGCAAAACAAGGACGCGACAGGGCTTTTCAAGCTATTTTACCCTTAAGAGGTAAAATTTTGAATGTTGAAAAAGCAATGGTGCATAAGGTTTTTGAAAATGAGGAGATCAAAAATATGTATACTGCTTTGGGCGTTTCCATTGGTACTGAAGAGGATCCGAGAGCTTTAAATTTAGACAAACTTCGTTATAACAAAGTGGTTATTATGTGTGATGCCGATGTTGACGGTAGTCACATCGCTACCTTAATTTTGACTTTTTTCTTCAGATATATGAAAGAATTGGTTGAAAACGGCCATATTTATATTGCAACACCACCTTTATACCTTGTAAAAAAAGGTCAAAAAAGAGAATATGCCTGGAGCGATGACCAACGCGATTTAATTACACAAAATATGGGTGGCGGAAGCTCCATACAACGTTACAAAGGTTTGGGAGAAATGAATGCCGAACAACTTTGGGATACGACTATGAATCCGGACTTTAGGACACTTAGGCAAGTTACCATTGATAATTTATCGGAAGCAGACAGGGTTTTCTCTATGTTAATGGGTGATGAAGTTCCGCCACGTAGGGCATTTATTGAAAAAAATGCAAAATATGCGAAAATCGACGTATAATTTACATTAGAATTATTGAAAATATAAAAAGACTGTCTAAAAGACGGTCTTTTTTTGAAATAAATTTTTCGATAAAATCTTTCTTTATATCTTTACAATCGACTTTAAACCCCTATTATGAAAAAAATACCCCTATTATTGCTCTTTTTATTAAGTTTTTCAGTAAAATCACAAGATTTAGAATTGCTGCTGTTGGCTAAAGACGATTCAAATTTATTGATGAAAAATTATATGGCACCAGTTATGGAAGGAATGCTGTATAGTTTAAATGACGGTTGGTACCATACTGCAAAAACCCATAAAAAACTGGGCTTTGACATTAGCATCAGCGCAAATGCGGCCATTGTTCCAAATTCTTCCAAAACATTCCAATTTAACGCAAGCGATTATCAATATTTAACATTGGAAAGTGGAGACAGCAAAATACAGACCGTTATGGGAGCTGATAACAATAGCGTTATTGGTGTCAGAATTCCTGAAGGCCAAAACTATAAAATTGCGGAATTTTCTTTACCTGACGGGATTGGTAATGATTTACCCTTAAACGCTGTTCCATCTCCAATGATACAGGCAAGTGTGGGAATACCTTTCAGCACAGACATTAGCATTCGCTATTTGCCAAAAATTAATACCGATGATGTTGAAGGAAATTTAATAGGATTTGGTATTAAGCACAATTTAATGCAATATTTAGGCCCTTTGGATAAACTGCCCTTAAATGTTGCTTTGTTTGCGGGCTATACTTCCATGGATGCGACTTATAATTTAGGGAATGTTTCCACCGGATTTGCGGGCAGCAACCAAGAAGCTACATTTAAGTTAAATGCCTATACCATTCAAACAATAGCTTCGTTGGATTTTCCCATTATTTCATTGTATGGTGCAATTGGGTATGACAAAGGAACTTCAACCTTAAAATTAAAAGGCACCTATGAATTGCAATATACCTATGAAGGCTCCAACAATACGGTAACGGAATCCGTTACAGATCCCATAAATATGGATTTTAATGCGAATGGTGTAAGAGGAACTTTAGGGGCAAGATTAAATATTGGGTTCTTTAAAATATTTGGAGATTATACCCTAAAAGAATATAACACCGTAACTGCAGGCATCGCGTTTAGTTTTAGATAAGCCCCCTAAATATTTTAAAATTGCACAATTATTAATTTTTTAATAAAAATTTACAAGGATTGCATATTTGTAATCCTTTTTTTGTCATAAATATTACCTCCTTTTCCCATAAAAATTCGTAAATTTGAATTAATTTTTATAAAAAATAAACAAACATTAAATATGAAAGTAACAGTAGTAGGAGCAGGTGCTGTAGGTGCAAGTTGCGCTGAGTACATCGCCATTAAAAATTTCGCCTCAGAAGTAGTATTGATTGACATTAAGGAAGATTTTGCGGAAGGCAAAGCCATGGATTTAATGCAAACAGCCTCTTTAATGGGATTTGACACTAAAATTACAGGAGTAACAAACGATTATTCAAAAACGGCAGGCAGTGAAGTTGCCGTTATTACAAGCGGAATTCCAAGAAAACCGGGAATGACCCGCGAAGAATTGATTGGAATTAATGCCGGAATTGTAAAATCGGTTGTGGAAAGTTTGCTTAAACATTCTCCAAAAGTAATTATCATTGTGGTAAGCAACCCAATGGATACGATGGCTTATTTGGCGCATAAAGTTGCCGGAATAGCAAAAAACAGAATTATTGGAATGGGTGGCGCTTTAGACAGTGCCCGTTTTAAATACCGTTTGGCGGAAGCATTAGGTTGTCCACAATCGGATGTTGACGGAATGGTTATCGCTGGTCACAGCGATACAGGAATGTTGCCTTTAACCCGTTTGGCTGTTAGAAACAGCGTTCCTGTTACCCAATTCTTGTCTGCAGAACGTTTGGCAAAGGTTGCTGAAGACACCAAAGTTGGTGGCGCAACATTGACGAAAATGTTAGGCACAAGTGCTTGGTATGCACCGGGTGCAGCGGTTTCTTCCATGGTTCAGGCTATTGTGAATGACCAAAAGAAAATGTTCCCTTGTTCCGCTTTATTGGATGGTGAATACGGTTTGAAAGACATTTCAATAGGCGTACCTTGTATTATAGGTAAAAACGGTATCGAAAAAATTGTTGAAATTGATTTAACCGACGCAGAAAAAGCCAAATTTAAAGAAAGTGCAGCAGGCGTTAGGGCTGTTAATGATTTGTTGGTGTAATAGTTTCTTAATATATTTTAAAAAACTCCTAAAAATTTCGATTTTAAGGAGTTTTTTTTATGGCAAAATGAATTTTAGATTTTACATTTTAAAATTACGATTTTGGATTTGTAGTCGAAACTATTTTTTCCAAATCTGAGGTTCAAAAAACATATTTAACTCTTATTAAAAAGGTGTTTTTCACGCTATCCGATATAAGAAAAAAACATAATCTTGAATTTGCATTTTTTTAATGCAGTTGATTAAAAAATTCAATTAATTACGCTTTGCTTTTTGTTTTTCTAATCCTTCCCTATCATAAAATTTACAAGTCAAATAAACCATTCCATGTAAAAAGTTTCCCCTCTAGCGTTTTTGTTAATGGTATTCTCCTCTGGTGCTCGTCTGCGACGGGTACCTACTTAAATTAGCATATAAAATGTAGCGTTTGCAACGCGGCTAACCACAAATTATAGTAACGATTTAA
>PHDE01000028.1 GCA_002842505.1 Bacteroidetes bacterium HGW-Bacteroidetes-3
TTAACCCATCATTTTACGAACCGCCGTATACGAGACCCGTACGTACGGTGGTGTGAGAGGCGCACTCCGTCAGTTTCTGGCGGAGCCGTCTACTCGATTGGCAGTAGTTATTTTTTTTCTAGTTCTTTCATAATTGATTTTAAAATATTGTCGTTAAGTTCAGATTCTCCCGCTATGTTTTGCAACAAAACTTTTAAATATTTCTCTTTCTTCTCTTTGTCAAATGAGTAATACCTTTTTAAACTCATTTCTGATTCGCTAAAATGTTTTTGAGTAATTTCAATTAAAAATCTCTCATAATCCAAGTTTGATAAAACGTAACTGTCGATTGCACTTACGAAATCTTGTGTTGCTTTAATTAATGATGCTGTTTCTTTAAAAGTAAAGTCTCCACCATTTTCCCAAGTCTTTTTTAATTGAATGATATCAAGTCCTGAAAATCTCGTTTTTACTTCTTCAGATTTGTCAATTAAACATTGCATACTTGATTCCCTTATTTCATTGTCAATATCATAATGGAAAGTATAATTTCTCCAAGTAATTAGCACTTCCATTAATGTAATTAAAATTTCATCAACCTTAATTTCATCTGCTATTAAAATGGTCTTCTTATAAACTGATTGTCCAGCTTTTGAAAAAAGAGAAGTGAATGTTTCAGATTCTAAAAGTTTTGGTTTACGATTTAATTCTGTTAAATACATTTCAAGCGATTCAACAGCCCATCCAAGAAAAGATTTCAAAATAAAAACTCGTGTCCTGTCGGCAGACCTTTTTGTATCTCTTGGATTCCAAGAAGTATTAAAAGATTCAGGTTTCTCTGTAATTATCCCAGTTTGTATTCCGTCAATACCCACTAAAGCAGTTATAAGGAAATGGTTTGCTTGACCAAATCTATTTTTAAACTCTTTTTTTGCAGGGCTTGCTTTCATTTTTATTATTTGTGCATCTGGTAGGAGTCGAACCTACACTCTTCCTTTTAAAGAACCTAACGGTTTTGAAGGGAAGCGTCCCCTGACTTCAGATGCTTGTTATTTTATTCTATTTTCTATTTTATCCATTAATTCACCACAGAAGCAAAGAAGTCTGACTGTTTCGTCTATTTCAATTTCGATATTGTCATGTGCTTTTGGATTTCTTATTCCAGTCATTGCACCCGAAAAAATTTGCAAATATCCTTGTTGAATATTTCTACCTGATTCAGTATTTAAGTCCGCTAACTCTAATATAGGATTTTGAATTGAAAATGCCTTTTGCATAAGTTTAGCTCCATCAAGTTCTTCGCCTGTTTTAGTTTTTACGATTTTCTTTATGGTACTATTTATTTCTTTTAATGCAGTCTCTACTGCGTCTGCGTAAAAACCAGTTTCAAATTTTCTCCTAGTTGATTTTTCGATTTTATCATTCACTAAATTCCAAAAGTCAGAATACAGTTTTGTGGTTTCAACTTTCTTTGGTACTAACAAATAATCAATTGGACTTATCTTGATTTTCTCTTGTAAATCAACTTCAATTCCACTGTAGAAATAAATACTGCCTTCTGACTTCAAACCTAAATGCTCAAGTATTAACAATAATGGAATCCCTTGTTTCTCTAGATGCTTAACATATGAATATTTTAAAGTCTTACTTGTTGCTGATTTTTTTATACCAGAACTTTTTAATGCAACACCAAAAAAATGTTGGATTGTTCTAGAGTTTAAAATTTCTCCTGACCTGTTCTCAAATAGATATTTTTTTGGTTGTTCGGATTTATAATATTCTCTAAGCTGATTAATTACTAGCTTGGGCAAAGGAGCTTCTCTGTACTTTTTCCCTTTATTATTTCGAACCGATAGTATGTTTTTTGTTGAATCTATGTCAGTTATTAATACTTGTATTAGCTCACTTATATCAAGACCACAAGCATACATTAGCATTAATGCAGCTTTATGTTTTGGCTTGTCGGCAGCATCGAAAAGCAAACGTAATTCTTCATTAGTGAAAATTACGTTTTCTGTATTTCTAATTCGTTTGGGTCTAACAATTGTGTCGAAAGGATAATCCTTCTTGTTTATCTTGTTATAGAAATATATGAATGAATGAAATGCGGTATTTACTGAATTAGGTGGTCTCCGTTTTATAGTGAAGTCGATAAATTCCTTTATTTCTTCAAAGTCTAAAGTTAAAGGGTCGGTGATGTCGTGAAAGTTACAGATGTCGGTCAACCATTTAGAATATAGAACAGCCGTTTTCGGGTCGTTACCTTTCCGAATTAAAGCACTTCTGTAATTGTCTAATATTTTCTGTTCAATTGCCATTTTTGTCGTCTGGTGTCTTTCGTTATAATTACTGCCAACGTTTGATGGTATGGTGTCGTGCGGGATTACGAAGCGAAAACCTATCAGTTTACACCAACTTTTTTTACGAGCCACAAACGCTCGCAAATCGCTGAAACCCGCATGCACTATACCATGTGTTGTATGCTGGTGTTTATTTATTTCTGTCTATCAATCAGTTATTTAGCTCTCGTTAATTGTCATTTTCAATCTGTACTAAACTATCCACGAAGCACAAATTTATTTTGTTTTTTTTGTGCGTGGGCAAACCCTAATGCCCTGTGGGCAAATCGGGTCGGCTTTGTAAGCTCTTTGACAAAGCTTTGGTTTGAGCGCTGGCTCGTGGGGCTTAGGCAATGTGCTTGCAAATTGCGTTAGCTAAAGTACGAAATTGTTAATAATTTCATTGTAAAAAGATTCCTGATGAATTATTAATTGTATATATTTGTCAAATAATGACAAGTCTTTATTATCCAAAAAATGAATGAGTCAAAATCTGAATTAGGGCAATATCTTAGAGGTTTAAGAACGAAAAGGGAGGAAACACTTCACCAAGTAGCAAAAGGAACAGATATAGATTCCCCAATGCTAAGTAAAATTGAACGGGGAGAACGATTGCCTACGAGCGAACAATTGAAACGATTAGCAAAATATTACAATATATCTGAAGAAAGTTTGAAAGTTAAACATACAGCGGAAAAAATATTGAAAGAATTCGGAGCAAATGAAACTACCTACAATGCGATTCAAATTGTAAATGAGCAATTAATGCCATATGCAACCAAATCAAAAAAGAAATAATTGTGAAACAGAAAATCAAAAGTCTTATTGTACACTTCATTGGAAGTTTAAGTCCGTTGGAAAAGAAAATTCCAGTGCAGGACTTAAGCATCTTTTTTTCTGTTCTGATTGCAACTTTCACTTTGAGAAAAAATCAAAGTGAAATTGGTGAATTGAAAATCTCCTTTGCTTATTATCATTCTGAATTCAAAACAGAAATTCAACTTATCAAACAAAGATTTCCCGAACTGATTAAAGTATTTCTTGCAACTGTATCTCAACTCGAAACAGAACTGCTTTCTTCTGT
Source organism: Bacteroidetes bacterium HGW-Bacteroidetes-3 (assembly GCA_002842505.1). Taxonomy (GTDB): domain Bacteria; phylum Bacteroidota; class Bacteroidia; order Flavobacteriales; family Flavobacteriaceae; genus Lutibacter. The sequence continues at coordinate 3,403 of PHDE01000028.1, forward strand.
TTTTGAAAAAATGAAAGTTGCTTTTGAAAAAACAGATGATGATGTTAACGATATAATTTCTTGGTCATACCAATTTTTAAAAAAGGACTTAGAAAAAGCGGCTTTCAAGAAAATCGGAAAAGACAATGCGAAAATTGAAGATTCTGATTTGCTTTTCACTACACAATTTTTCACTGACAAATACATGGTGAAATATTTAGTGAATGAATCTTTGTCGGGCTTTGACAAAACTAATATTCAAAAAGTTGTTGTCATCGATTCCGCTTCTGGAGGTGGCAACTTCTTAAACTATTCTTTTGAATGTCTTTACAAAAATTACAAAGAGGCAAACCCTAATTGGTCAAACCTAAAGATTGTTGAAACTATTTTGAATAGTGCAATTGTTGGTTACGATTTAGATTCAAATCTTTCGAAAATTGCCTCACTGTCCTTATTTGTCAAAGCCTGCAATTACGCAGTTCCAAGCAAATCAATTCCGATTAAAATTTACGGTGGGATGCCAAATGATAAATTAGGGTTCTTAAATCCCAATGTAGTATCAAACTCAATTGGCAGAACAACTTTCAAAAGTCAATTAGGGAACCTCAATAATGAGAAAAAAATAAAAGTGTTTGTTACAAATCCGCCATTCATGGGCAAGCGGGATATGGACACTTCACTTAAAAATTATTTGCTTGCAAACTATCCCGAAAGTAAAGGAGATTTATGTGTTTCTTTCATTCAACGAACTATTCAGTTGATGAATGAGCAAGATGTGTTGGGTGTTGTGTCACAAAACAACTGGATGTATTTATCCTCTCTTAAAGATTTTAGAAAAATATTTTTAGCAAACCAAACTTTGAAAGAGTGCATTGATTTAGGAAGCAATGCTTTTGAAGATATAAACGGAGAAAAAACAAATATTGCGTTGTGTGTTATTGGAAACTCTGAAATAAAAACTTCGCGATTCTATAATTTAAAATTCAAGAACATTTTGGAGAAAAAAAGTTTTGTGACGCAAAAAAGTATACCTGCGGAACTGACATTTGAGTTAAACCAAAATCAGTTTTTAAAAAACAGTCATCTTGAATTCAACTATCAATTAGAAGATCGTTTTGAAAACATTCAAGGGCTTCAACTTTACTCAAATTTTGCAAATCCGATGCAGGGAACATCAACAGGAAACAATACTGAGTTTGTAAAATTTGCTTGGGAAGTAAACGGAAGTCCTGACTGGAAATTAGTGAGCAAAGGTGGAGGATTCAGTAAATGGGCTGGTTTGAATTATTATAAAGTTCATTGGGGTGAAAATGCAGAAATCATAAAAGCAAATAAAGGAAGTGCATTAAGAAACATTGATAAGATTCCTTCAACTCAACTTGTTTATAGTGATACTGGAACATTGGGTTTGAATGTGAGAATTCTGAAAGAGAATCAAGTTTTTATTGCTTCAGGGCCAGGAATTCAAGTTTTGAAAGGAGATAAATATGCTCACCTTGCGTTTCTTAATTCAAAGGTTGCAACTTTTCTACTGAAACTTATAAATCCGAAATTTACAATCAGTGCAGGTTACATTTCTAAAATCCCTGTTGCTCCTAATATTTTGGATTCAGAATTTATTGCTGAGAAAAGTAAAAAATGCTTGGTGCTGAAAGAAAAATATTTGCAAAAAAAATTACCAAACTTTGAATTTCAACACTTCAATTATTCAACAATCAAACACCTTGATTCGTTTCTTGAAAAGTTAATCATTGAAGATATTGAAAGCGATTATCAACGACTTTTATTGGAGTCACAAATTGAGCTTGAAATCAGAAAGCAATATAATTTCAATTCAAAGGAATTGCATGAAGTGAAAAGCGTTGTTGGAGAATCTCCTTTCTTTAACAAGCAAATATTATTAAATGCAAATTCAGAGCAACTGGACTTGCTTCTTTCTGGAAGTATAGATTTGAATTGCTTGTCAACAAGCAGAGCAATCAACGGTTACTCAGTAGGTAGCGAAAGTGTGTTTGAAGATTTATCCTATAAACTTGATGTAAATCCGAAACCGCTTCTCTCTTTTATCAAAGAGAATGTTTCGCAATTCAAAAGTACGAAAGCCAAATATTTCAATGACTTGCTTCACAAGATTATTTTGAATGAATTGGGAGTAAAGCAAATTTCAATATACAAGTTTGAGATTTTTAATTTGGCTAAATTGATTGAATTGATAAGGGGAAAATATTTTTTCTTAAATGATTATAAAGATTTGACTGAAAGGGCTATTTCAATTCTTCAAACGCATCATAAGAGTAGTTTTTTCAACAAGCCTTTAGTTTCTTATGCCAATGAATCCTTAACAGTAGGACAAGCTAATAATGGATAAGGCATTAGATATATACGGTTATATTTTGAAAGAATATCTTTCACAGTGTTTTGCAAATAAGCAAAACATCAACCCTATTGAACTCAACAAAGAGAGGTTTAAAGTGAAAGCGGTTTTTACCGCTTCAATGATTTTCTTGAAAAATAATTCCCAAAGAGAAAATTTTAAAATTGTTTCTGCAACTAATCAGTGGCTGAAAGATTCATTCGTTGCTGAAAATTTATTTTCAATAATCATTGACAGCGCAAATGAAGGATTAATAAAGTTGGTTGATGATAGTCTTTATAGCTTGGTTGGTGTTGAATCAATTGATATTCCAACGCTTTACGAAACGCTGTTGGGTATTGAATCGAAAAACGAAGGTAAGGAAACGAAAATTTCAACGGCAAAGAATTACAGAAACAAATTAGGTAGCTACTATACACCTGCAAACCTTGCAAAGTCAGTTACTAGAAAAACTATTGATGCTTTCTTTGAATTGAATTTTGGAAATGTTAGCAATGAATTTCTGAAAGAAGTTACTTCAATAAGTTTTGCCGACTTCTCATGCGGAGGAGGTAATTTTATTATAGCAGTCATTGAGTACTTTGAAAATCTGTTTATAAAATGGAACATTGAGGAAGAAAAACAATTGGAATTACTGAAAGCAATTACAATGAATATTTCTGCTTTTGATGTTGATTGTTTGGCCTTGGAAGTTGCAAAACTGAATTTGCTTTTGAAAATTAAACAACCTTCACTCTACAAAACACTGAATGAAAAATTCATTCATGCAAACTTTTTATTGCAGTCCGATTTTGGAATTGATGAATCAAAAAAGGTTGAAGTTTTTTCAAGTGGATTCATTTACCATGAACGACTAGGTTTGAGCAAGGAGCAACTAAAAAAATATGATGTAATTTTAGGAAATCCACCTTGGGAGAAAATAAGGTTTGAGGAAAAAAAATTTTATGCTCTATATGAGAATTCAATTTCTGCAAATCATTTCAAGTCAAGCCGAACCAGTGAAATTGATGAAATAGAATTGAGTAATTTGCAATTGGCTGATTATTCAAAAGAGTTTAAGCTTGAAATTGAAAAAGCCAAATCAGATTTAAAAAAGAGTTTGTTCTTCAATTTGTCAAATAATGGTGAGTTAAATACTTACGCTTTGTTTACTGATGCAGCAGTAAAGTTGAAAACCAAAAGAGGTGTTGTCGGTTTGGTTTTGAAAAGTGCAATCGTAACAAGTCAAGTGAATCAAAATCTTTTCAAGTATCTGACAAAGGAAAATTCTGTTGTTGCAATTTATGATTTTATAAATCGTAAAAAGATTTTCAATATTGATAGTAGAGAAAGGTTTTGCTTTTTGCTATTGGGTAATTCAAAGAGTGAGAAATTTAGTGTTTCGATGAACCTCAACGAAGTTTCAGAAATTGAAGAAGCTAAATCAGAAATTGAATTGTCATACTATAGTTTAAAGTTGTTGAATCCATTGACAGGAATGCTTCCTAACTTCTCAAGCAAAAAGGAAGCGGATTTTCTTTTACGAGTTTCTTCACATTTTCATTTTTTCAAAGATGTTTATAAGGATATCAGATTCGGAAGAATCGTTCACTTTACAAGTCATGCGAATTTTATTACTAAGACAAAGTCAGAAGATAATATACCAATTTATGAAGGCAAATTCTTCAATCAGTTTGACGGAAAGTTTTCAGGATTTAATGGAGTAGCTGATAAATTGAGATATGGGAACAAATCTTCTTCTGTAAATATTGACGAGGATAAAAAAGCGATTCCAGATTTTTTGCCTGAATCAAGGTTTTTTATCAATGCTGAAAAGTGGCAACAACTTTCAAAAAATCACAATGAAAAATTTATGTTGGCATGGAGAAGTTTAACTTCTGCCACAAATACACGAACTTGTATTGCTACTCTATTGCCTTTTATCCCAGCATCACAATCGGTTCAGTTTTTAACTACCAACCCAAATGACTTGTTATATTTGTCAGGGCTTTTCAATTCGGTTGTGTTTGATTTTATTTTGAAGAAAAAACTGAGTGGGATTGATTTAACTCAATCAGTAATAAATCAAATGCCAGTTCCAAATATTGAGCTAATCACAAGCAAAATAAATTTTAATGGTGGCGCAGCCACCATTAAACATCATATTTCCTTGCTTGTTTTTTCTCTTTTAAGAAATGATGTTCGTTTGAATTCTCTTTTTAAGAATTTGGAGTTGATAAATGAAATCGCAAACGAAAGCAAATTTGAAACTGTCAGAAAGATTGACTTGCTATTTATGGCTCTTTACAAGCTGACTGGTGCAGAAGTTGAACTGGTGCTTGCTGAATTCAGCAAGCAATATTCAAAAACGGATTTAGTTTGGTTTAAAATTGAATTACAAAAGTTACTCAGCAATTATTCCGTAAGCTCTGCCGTTGCCACTACCACCTTTAGCCCAGTCTGCTGAGTTTTCAATTAGCATTGACATATCGTCTTGTTCCAATATTTCAAGTCGAAAATTTGTTTCATCAATCTTAGTAAATAGCAAAATCTTTTGTTGAAAGCCGCCATTTTGCCCAAGACTAGGAATTGAAAATGTTGTTAACTTTTCTCCTTCTACAGTTTCTCCGTTTAAACGAATTCTCCAATTGCTATTTGCTGGAGCATAAAATACTCGATTGCTTAGATAGGTTTTGCCACCAAAAATCACATTAATATCATTGATTTGATTTTCATCATTAGGGTCAATGCCAAAGTAACTTACGCTACCAAATTTATTTGCTCCATCTAACTTTCCTTTCTTTGAAAGGTCAAGAATATTTCTTGAACCGCCTGTCATTAGTCCAGTTTCAATCCACATTGAACCTGCAGCAAGTTCTGTTGTTTCATCAATAACATTTACTTCGTTAGTTTCTTCTTCTGCAATAAGTTCTTTCTTAACTACAGTCTTTCTGAAACCTTTTGGTGGTCGTTTCGCTTTAACTTTACCAAATAGTTCAAGAAGCCTTGTATTTATTTTTGTTTCTTTTTGACCAAACTCCTTGTTTATTTTATTGCTTTTGGCTCTACTTGCCGCTTCAGGTAAAACAACCTTGCTTTCAATAAGAATTTCTAAAACCTCTGGTGTAAGGAGTTGGCAGCTTGGGTGTTCTCGATTTATTATTGTGTTAAAGTGGTCGTAAATGTCAGCTAAAAACTCATTGCCGTTTTCATCATCACTTTCAAAGTCAACACAAACAGACGCTTCTATATTTTGAAATAACCCACTTTCTGTCAGGTTAGAAGAACCGATAATTGCTCTTGTTGTTTCATCGCCTTCAAAAGCGTAAATTTTCGGATGATAAATGATATTATTTGGTGAGTATACAACATATGATTCAATTTCGTGTTCAAGTAATTTCTCTAAGGCTTCCTTTGAAGTAGCGTTCAGATTTACGCCCAAATATAATTTGATTTCTCCGCCCGCTTCTTTGAAAGAAAGCATTTCATCAATGAAATTTTTAAGCCCACCTGTGCTTACAAAAGCAACGAAGGCATTGAACGAATTGTAGTTTTCACTTTCTAATGAATTTAAAATATAATTCCCTGCAGTTATATCACTTTCAGGGTCTAAACCCTGTCCAATAAATTTCAATTCCATAATGTTTCTTTAAAAATATCAAAAATACAAATTAATTTTCGTTAGAACTGCATTGGCCTAAAAAAGGCTCTTTTGCAAATTTTGGAAGTGGGTTTGGTTTGCGTGATTTGCAAATGTGCCTTTTGTGGGTTGGCTTTTTCTTTTTGAGGGAAGGAGAAAAAAACAAAATAAATTCCATCAAGTTTGCACTAACTTATCTACGAACTACTTTTTACACTTGCATACAACGTTTTGCAGCTTGGCGAAGTGGCGGATTTAGAAGCACAAATGTTCAATTTAGCACAAATGTTTATTTGAAAACCGAATGTTCAATTTAGCACAGAACCCGCCATTTTGCCAAACTGCTGTTATGCCTTCGCCCTTTATTCTGTCAGCCAATTTAGTGCCTCTTGCGTTATTCCGTTATACCAATCTACTTCGTTGTCTGTCGAGTTTGCTAATTCATTTGACCGTTCAAAAAATCTTTGTACGTGTCTTGGTTCAGGAACATAATTTGCGTTATAAGAATCTTCAACCATTTTTCTAAAAACACTTAATGGCAATGGTACAATGGTAGAAGTTCCTCCGTAAAATTGAATATTCATTTTATGCAATGCGTAAAAATGTGCTTTGCAAGAATCATTTATATTCGGAGCAATGAATAGGCAGTAAGCAGGTTTTTCTGTTTCTCTTTTGAATTTTGCAAGGTGTCTTGTTACAGGTTCTCCCTCTGTTTCATATTGTTTTTGACCGCTTTGCATTGTTACTTCTACTGTTAAGCCAAAGTCTTCATAATCACAAACAATGTCAGCCATATTACCTTGTGCTGTTGACATTGGGTTACCAAAATCATCATATTTCAAGTTCGCTTTAATATTACCACCGTCCAACATTGTCATTGCACGCCAAGTATTCCACTCTAACATCAATGGTGTGTCGTAAAGAGTTTTTGCTATTATTTGGTCAAATGTTGAGCTTATGTCCTCAAATTGTCGATAATCTTTAATTGCAGTTACTTGTTCTGTTATTAGCTGTTCTTTTCTTCTTTCAAGTTCGTCTGCAAAAATATCTTTAAGTTCAAGCAATGTTGTGTTTGCTGATATTTGCATTAGCGGAAACTCGGTTCTAATTCTTTGTTCAAGTAATTCTCTATTATCCGTAAATAATGTTGGAATCTGTGGATTTCCAAGATAAGCAACATACTGTCCTTCATTATCAATAAAGCAAGGTTCTCTATCTGTATTTTGCAAGAAGTAATCAACCTCTTGAATTTTTTCTGGCACTATAGAAATTGATTTTCCAAGTTGCGAAATGTTTACAAGTGCTGTCGCCCTTAAATAACGAACACAAGCATCAGCGTAATCTCGCATATTGCTTGATTTTGTTTTCAAAAACTTTGCAATTGAACCATCATTTGTTTGTCGAGTTCGTGTGTTGCCTGAAGTTATGTCTGAACTATAAATTTCTCTTAATTCTCTATCTAAATATTCTGCTCGAAATCTTTTGTAATTTCCTTCATTTTGTGCTTTTGCAATTCTGAATTGATTAATCTTTTCAACAATTGTTTCAAATTCTCTAAAATCAACTAATTGCAAACCGAAAATCATTAACTCATCAAATTTTAATGAGCCAAAGTGTCTAACTAGACGGAATAATTCAAGATATGGTTTCACCCAAAATTCAGCTGAATTTTCAGAGGGCTTGTGATATGGAGAAGGTACTTGAAATTTTAGCAACTGGCGTAAAAATATTTCCTCTTTTCGTCTTGAGTTTACTAATTCTTCACCTGCTAGAGTTAGTTGAATTGTTGGAGATAGAATTACAAAACCAAGAGCTTTTGGAGCTCGGTTAATTCTGTCTCTAGCACTAAATGCTGGGTCATTTGCACCTTCGCCATTAAAAAAGTTTTCCTCTTTTAATAACTGCATAAAGGCTCTTTGTGTTTCTGTATTCCATTGTTGTCCTGAGAAATGGGTGTTTAACAACCCAATTTCAGGAATCATTTTAGCTGGAGTTCTTGGGGAAGTGGTAACGAAAATTACTTTGCTGTCTATTCTTGCCATAATATTTTATAGTGCTAATTCTTTTTCAAATTCTAATTGTGGGAAATGTTTTTTAGCAAAGTTGCCGTAATTTGAAATCAAGATATGACTTGCTTCTGATTTAAATCTATTTCTGATATTCACTGCATAAGATTTTCCGTATTCGTCCACAATCATTTCGCCATATAATTTTTCAGTTAATGGCGTTCTACCAATAACCATAAGTGCTTTACATTTAAGTTGTTTATACTGATTGGCTAACTCAATGTGATTTCTTTCATTAAATCCGTCCTTATGTTCAACATTTCCATAGTCGGAAAATACACAATCATACGGTGGGTCTAAAAACATAAAATCATCTTTATCTGCCATTTTGAATATTTCTGAATAATCAAGATTGTAAATTTCTGTTTTAGCAAGTAAGTTATTGTGTGCTTTAGTAACCAAAGAAGTGTTTAAGTTTGCATATCTTCCGTATGGTACATTAAATTCTCCTTTTGAGTTATATCGAATCATTCCCGAATATGCTGTTTTATTAATGAAGAAATAAAGCAAAGCTTCCGAATACTTTTTTTCGGTCAAATCGTTGAACATATTTCTGATTTGGTAATAGAGTGATTCGTTTTCATCATCTACACGTTCATTTGGTGTTATACTTTTCAGCTCTTCAAACTTTTTGCGATTTATCGCATAAAGTTTTTCGATTTCGGATAATTCAGTTTTGAGTAGTTCAAAATTGTCTTTTACCCCTAAATAAAATGAAATTAGTTTCGAGTTAATGTCGTTAATTATTGCTTTTTTCGGTTCTAAATGAAAAAATAAAGCACCACCGCCAAAAAATGGTTCAATATATCTTCCGCTAAAATGCGGAATATGATTAATCAAATGGGGAATTTCTTTTGATTTTCCTCCTCTGTATTTTACAAGTGGTTTCATATTTTGGCAGTTTTTCGTTTATATTCAACAATGCTTTCTGCAACAACATTTAAAATTTGTGTTGCTTCATCTTCTTCGGCAATAATGTCATAAACTTTGTCTGCTGACCATAAACGAATTAACTCTTTTGAGTCAACTTCAAGTAATTCTGAAAGAATGAATACTTGTTCTCTTTTTGCTCGTCTGTCGCCTTTTTCAATTTTACAGTATGTTGCTGTGTCAATTTCTAACGCAGAAGCTAACTGTCTTTGAGGGATTTGTTTTTCCTCACGAATTGTCTTTATTCTATTTCCAAAAATTGTTGACATAATTTAGTCTTGACATTATTTGGCAAATATAATTATTTTTTCTTTCTGTCGTCATTTTATTTTTAGCACTGTCGTCTTTTAGGGTGAGGCATAACGTTTTGCGGGTTTAAGAAGTTGGCGATTTCGGAGCACAAAACTGTCTGCCAGCACTACACTTGATACGAAGCACAAATGTTCAATTAACCACTGAACCGCCAATTTCTTAAACCCGCTGTTAGCGGTTCGGGCTTCTTTCCGGTTTATATGTTTCGCTGTCAAATTCATTCCAACTTCATAGCTGTTTTACCTTTTATTGTTTCAGCAATATCAGGTCTATTTACTTTAATTACTTTGTTAAATATGTCTTGAATAAATGAAGCAACCCAATATTGAGAATCCTCTTCGGGTGTCAATCCACAGTCCAAGCTGTCCACATAGTCACTTGACATCATATAATGGTCGTTTTGATAAAAAAGATATGATAGATGCAAGATAAAAATGTCCTTTAAATCTTTTGAAAAGCTGTCAAGTGTTGCAAGTCGGTTTTGTAAATACACTTCGTTGTCATTTGAAAGTAAATTGTGGTAATAAAGGTAATGAGTGTGGTCGTTACAACGTTGTCGCAATTCTTCAAATGAACTGCCTTTAAAAGCACCGTTACTATAAACGAGTTGTGTGATTTCAGAAACTTTTGGTGATTTTATAATGTATTCGGACATTTTCCCGAAGCTTGGAATTGTTTCTTTTCCTTTAACCCAATTATTGATTTTCTCAACGATAAAATTGTCAATGCTAAAGTTGTCGCTCAAATAGAGATTTGAGTAAAGATTAATAATTGTCGCATCGTAATATTTTCTCAATAAAGCATAGGCATCATTTATTCGTCCTTTAAATAAAATGTCATTAATTGATTCAAGTGTTCCTTGCATTGAAGAAAAAACATAAGTATCAATATTAATGGCAGAATTAGTTCCTTGCGAAATCCAACTCATTGTTGAGTCCGAAAGTGAACGATAGAAGTCTGCATAATCTGCCAATTGGCCGAATACACAATGTTCTAAATATTCTTTGTCTAATGCGTTTCTCATACTTTAATTTAAAACCCCAGTAGGTGAACTTGACTGTTTCCAGCCAAGTCACCGACAGCACCTAGCACCGCCAAGTCCTTAATGTAAAAATTAGGGCGGTTCTGGGGATTTGCTTCTTTAATGCAACAGCGGATTTGGTTGCCTTTGTGCATCTTTATTTCTTTTCATTGTTACTCCGTCACAAACTTCAAATAATTCGTTACGCCATTCAACATTATTAAAGTTAATTAAGTCGTCCACTTGAACACCGTGTAAATATCTTTTGTTGTCGTGAATAATACCGAAAAATTTAGCGTTGTCAATTCTATAAAGTCCGACAAGCTGGGGTGCTCCACCACAATATTTATCTGTCATAGTCGAAAGAGTGTCTGTAAAGCAATGAAAAACTGCTCTACTTGTCTTTTGATTTTCACTCTCTGCATACTTTTTAAATTTTTCAAGGAATTCAGTCCTACCTGACCCGAGAACAAAAAGTTTGTCCGAATGGTCTTCAAACTCAACAGTCCCGCTTGTCCATTTGTTAGTAGATTTCCACCATTCCATTTTTTGGCAGAAAAAATTTTGGTTCTCGTCTCTTGATGCGTGAATGATTTGCAAAGTGTCAGCCGTTATACTTTGAACCTCTTTTGGATAGTTATTGAAAATTTGGATAAGTTTATTTACAACTGCCTGAAACTTTTGTTTGCAAGTCCAATTAGGTTCAAAAAGTAGTCCTTGGTCTGCAATGTCAACAATTTGATTTAATACGATGGAAGGAAATAGCACATCTCCGCAGTAGCCAAAAATGTCTGGTGAGTTTTTGCAACCAAATACTTTTCTTCCATAGTCAAACTTTGCTTTGTCACCCCAACTTATTCTGCTATCACTTACAATATAGATTGATGCAGGTTTCGGTTTTGGAAACTTACTGTCAACTCCTATAAATGATGCGATTAATGTCATTGTTTTTGTCGTCTGTTTGTTATTTGCACGGTCGTCCTAGCCTGACCGCTAACTTATTTATAAAAGGAAATAATCTTTTAGCGTTGCATTCTTTAAAAGAAGAATTTGCGGGGAAAGTAAAGTTGATTTACATTGACCCTCCGTATAATACTGGAAATGATGGTTTCAAGTATAATGACAGTTTTAATCATTCTACTTGGCTAACATTTATGAAAAATCGACTACAAGTAGCAAAGGATTTATTGAGTAATGATGGAAGTATTTTTTTACAAATTGACGATTTTGAATGTGCATATTTAAAAGTATTATTAGATGAGGTGTTTGGACGAGAAAATTTTAGAAACCAAATTACTTGGAAAAGAAGAGGGGGAAGTGCTAACCCTACAAATAGATTAAATAATGTAACCGATTATATTTTATGGTATTCAAAATCAGACAAATTTCAATATGAACCAATTTACATAATAGATGACTATAATACCCAGAAATATATAAAAGAAAGGTTTAATAATATAGATGAGAATGGGAGAAAATTTATGAAATCACCACTTCAAAGTCCAAATCCTAGGCCAAATCTTATCTATGATTATAAAGGGTACAAAACTCCACAAAATGGATATTCCATTTCCAAAAAAATGATGGAAGAATGGGATAAAGAAGGTAAACTTTGGTTTCCAGAAAATAAAAGCCAGAATATAAACAGAAAAATATATTTAGATGAATATAAAGGGCAACCAATTTCAAGTTTATGGAGTGATATAAGTGTTATTAATCCAATGTCAAAGGAAAGGACAGAATTTGAAACTGGGCAAAAACCAGAAAGTTTAATTAGTCGAATTATTCAAATGGTAACCATAGAAAATGATATTGTTCTTGATTTTCATTTAGGCAGTGGCACGACAGCTACAACTTCACTTAAAATGAATCGCCAGTTCATAGGTATAGAACAAATGGATTACATTGAAGATGTTGCAGTAGAGAGACTTAAAAAAGTGATTGGTAAAAATGTAGCTCACGAAAAAATTGAGATAGTACAAACCGAATTAAGTTTAATAGCCGAAAACAGAGAAGAATATTATAAACTAGAGTTTGACGAAGGTGGAATTTCAAAAGCAGTAAACTGGAAAGGTGGCGGTGAATTCGTTTACCTCGAACTTAAAAAATACAATCAAAACTTTATTGAACAAATTGAATCTGCCAAAGACACAAAAGCTGTATTGAAAATTTGGGAAGATATGAAAGCAAAATCTTTCCTCAATTACAATGTTGATTTGCAAAAGCAAGAACAACACATTGAAGAATTTAAAGCCTTGACTTTGGCAGAACAGAAAAAACATTTAGTAGAACTGTTAGACAAAAACCAATTGTATGTAAATATTTCTTCGCTTAATGACAAAGACTTTGCAGTTACAGCAGAAGAAAAGAAAGTAACCCAAGATTTTTACCAAATAAAAGATAAAAAGTAATGAGTTTTTTACACGATACGCTGGTGCAGGAGTTTGGTAAAAGAGAAATTGCCCGTGTTCCTGTTCCGAATTTTATAACAGATAACCTAAAGCCAGGTTTTGGGCAACGACCTTATCAAATAGAATCGTTTCAACGTTATATACTTTGCCACAACGAAAATTTTGAAGGGAAACCTAATAAGCCGTTTCATTTGCTGTACAATATGGCAACAGGCAGCGGAAAAACATTGGTAATGGCTGGCTTGATGCTTTACTTGTATGAAAAAGGGTTTAGGAACTTTTTGTTTTTCGTAAACTCAAACAACATTATTAAAAAAACGAAGGACAACTTTTTGAATCCGCAGGCTTCAAAATATTTGTTCAATGACAAAATAGTCATTGACGGAAAAGAAGTTTACATAAAGGAAACCGACACTTTTGAAAGTGCCGATGATAAAAATATCAATATCAAATTCACAACTATTCAGCAACTTCACATTGACTTAAGCAACACCAAGGAAAACAGCGTTACTTACGAAGATTTTAAAGACAAGAAAATGGTGTTGATTGCTGACGAAGCACATCATTTAAGTTCAGCAACCAAAAACAATGGGACTTTATTTGGAAGTTGGGAAGGAACAGTTGTTGAGATTTTAAAACAAAATTTCGACAACATACTTTTGGAGTTTACGGCAACGTTGGATTATGACAGCCGAGAAATAACCAATAAATACCAAGACAAAGTAATTTTCAAATACGATCTTTCACAATTTCGTATTGACAAATATTCTAAAGAAATTAATCTTATCCGTTCTTTATATGACGAAAAAGAACGCATTATACAAGCGTTGATATTAAACTTGTATCGTCAGGAATTGGCAACAAGCAACAACATCAATTTAAAACCGGTAATTCTTTTTAAGGCAAAAAGAACGATAAAGGAATCGGAGCAGAACAAAGAAAATTTTCATCAATTAATTGATGATTTGTCGGCAACTTTGGTCGATAAAATACGTGAAACATCCACAGTAAAAATAGTTCAAAAAGCATTTTCATTCTTCAATAAAAAAAACATTACAGCATCAGAAATAGCAAACAGAATCAAATCAAACTTTAAATTTGAAAACTGCATCAGCGCAAACAATGACAAAGAAGCCGAACAAAATCAAATTTACTTGAACACCTTGGAAGATGAAAATAACCCAATCAGAGCCGTTTTTGCAGTTCAAAAATTAAATGAAGGATGGGACGTTTTAAACTTGTTTGATATTGTTCGATTGTATGAAGACAGAGACGGAAAAGACGGAAAGCCGGGAAAAACAACACTTTCAGAAGCTCAATTAATTGGTAGAGGCGCAAGATATTTTCCTTTTGCATTGGAAGAAGGCGATGCTCTGAGCCAGTCGAAGGGACAGGACAAATTCACCCGAAAATATGATGATGATATTTCCAACGACTTAAAAATATTGGAAGAACTTTATTATCACACCAAAGAAGATAGCCGCTATATTTCGGAATTGAAGAAAGCACTTATAGAAACAGGTATCTACGAAGATGATGACAAGCTGGAGACCAAACAATTAACTTTAAAATTAGATTTTAAAGAAACCGAATTTTACAAAACGGGGCAAGTTGTTTACAATAAAAAAGTTGAGAAAACTTACAACAATGTAAAATCGTTTGCCGACTGCGGAGTTTCAAAACGAAACTTTGCGTATACTCTATCGTCGGGCATGGGCAGAATGTCGGGCGTTTTCAACACCGAAGAAGAAACTACAGCCGACAAAATAGAAAGTAAAGACATCAAAATTTCAGCTATTCCAAAACATATTGTTCGTTTTGCTTTGGCTCAAAATCCATTCTTCTATTTCGACAGTTTAGAAAGATATTTTCCAAATGTTGGTTCGTTCTCAAATTTCATAGATAGTACCGACTATTTAGGAAGCTTGGAAATTACTTTTAATGGCTCAAAGTCAAGATTTGCAGACATAACAAACAACGACTATTTACTTTCTGTTCAAGGACTTTTACAAACCATTGAGTCGGAAATAAAATCAAATTTGACAGAGTTTGAAGGTTCAGACTACATCAAAGAATATGTTCACAAGGTTTTCAAAGACAAGGAAATCAAAGTTTACAAAGACAGCGAAAGAGCAGACGGACAAGAAACGCTTGTAGCAAATGAGCCTTGGTATGTTTACAATGCCAACTACGGAACAAGTGAAGAAAAATCTTTTGTATCAATGTTCGCCAGACGCTTTGAAAGTTTAGGGCAAAAATTCAAAGACATTTATTTAATCCGTAACGAAAGAGAAATCAAAATCATTGACAAACTCGGCAGAGCATTTGAACCCGACTTTGTTTTATTCTGTAAACAGAAAAAAGGCAAAGAGTTGACGTATCAAGTTTTCATTGAGCCAAAAGGAGCTCATTTGGTTGCTCACGACAAATGGAAAGAAGACTTTTTAGCGGAAATTAGAGAAGAAGAAAGAACAATCAAAATTCACTCAGATAACTATGTAATTACCGGTGTTCCATTCTATAATAATGCAAACGAAAACGAATTTAAGAAAACATTGGAGGATACACTAAAAATATAACCCGTTGGCGCGAGCATCACGCTCGTGCACTCAAACCACATCAATTTAAATCCGCGACAAGGGGTTGCACTTTATGTTAAAAGTCCCATTAAAACAAACTTTAAAATTAGACTTTAAAGAAACTGAATTTTATAAAACGGGACAAGTTGTTTACAACAAAAAAGTTGAGAAAAGTTACAACAATGTAAAATCGTTTGCCGACTGCGGAGTTTCAAAACGAAACTTTGGTTAGGGATTACTTCACCTTATATTCTTTTATTTTAGCGCTCAGTGAACCTTGTTTGAAGTGAAAATCCTTTTTACAAGCTTTTTTAGCTTAAAAAAGATTGTAACGAAAAGCCCGACCTGAAAGGGAACGCCCACCAAAAAGGCGGGCAGGCCCACCAAAAAGGAGGGTAAACCTAAAAAATTATTTGAATAAGATGACTGTTATTTCTGTAATTTAAAGAAATCTTTTCAAAAACAACAAACCCAATAGGTTTTAAAAACCTGTTAGGTTTAGAGCTTGAGATAACACTTTTACTATTTTCCAACAATAACAGTGGTATTTACAGCCACATTTTCCAGTACTTGCGAATTTCCTTTTGAATCTTTTATGGTAATCGCTATAATATTTTTTGCGTTGCCCAAACCAAAAATTAAGGTGTTAGACTGGTCGCTGCACAATCCTTCGCCAATAATATTGTAGTTTGTTTGCGAACCATTTTCTGTGGTAACGGTTACGGCAGCGCCAATTAACTCAGCTTTATCCTGCATTCTAACTTTTACAAAATTTGCTTTCCCGCCATTGTTTATAAACACCTTTACCTCTCCGTTTAAATTTGCGTAAACCAAATCAGGATAACCGTCGTTGTTAAAATCGCTGCTTAAAGGCGTGATGGCATAATTTTTATTAATTACTTGGGCTTGCTCTTCCGTTGCGGCAAAAGTGCCATTGTCCAATTGCAATAAAAAGCGACAAGGCAATTTAAAAAGTGCTTGTGGCGGAAACGCAATATAATTTTCCGCTACCACCAGATCTTGTTTTCCGTCTAAATTGAAGTCTTCAAAAATGGCGCCCCAAGAAAATTCAAATTCAGCTATATTCGTTTTTTTGGCGGTATCGGTAAATTCTCCATTGCCGTCATTGTTGAATAAAATCCAGTCGGTAAATAATTCTTGATTGTCTTTTAAATCTCCTTTTGCCAAAGCTTTTGGCACTGAAGTTCCGGTATTTGAGAAAAAGAAATCCGGAGCTTGATTGTTGTCATAATCTCCCACGGCAATTCCCATCGGATAGGAATATTTTCCCGTTAGCGGATTGTTTTTCAATTTAAAAGATGTTCCGTCCTGGTTGATATAAATTCGAGGTTCACCGGTATCATAAGCCACCACCAAATCGAGTTTGCTGTCGTTATTTACATCCACAAAAATGCCTTGAAACGTATTGTGGACATATTCCAATCCTGCCGATTTTGTAATATCTGTAAAAGTATTGTCGCCATTATTCAACAGCAACACGCTGGAACCACCGTATTTTTTGTCGTTGAAAATAGTTTGGCCTTCCATCAACTCAACTTTAATGTAACCAGCCACAAACATATCCATAAATCCGTCTTGGTTAAAATCGCCCAATGTCAAGGATATTGGCGTTGATTTTTCATTCAAATGCACATTGATTTCTTCTGAAGAAAAAGTGCCGTTGTTGTTCAATAAAACAAAAACGCCGCTGTTCCTGGTAACCAAAATATCGGTAAAACCATCTTGGTTGAAATCGTACGAAACAGCGCCTAAAGTATTGCCTTTTTTTGCGGGCAATTTTACTTCCGAAGAAATATTTTTAAATGCGCCGTCGCTAAATTGAAACAAAGCGTCTTCCTGCGAGCTTCCGCCGCCAATAAATAACTCATCAATTCCATCATTATTGATATCGACAAGGCAAGAACCTAACACAGGCAAACTGGTTTTGTCGTTAAATTCGTGCTTAAAATCAACCGTTACTTCAGTAAATTTTGGAATAATGGAATCAGGAACGGTCAAATCGCAACCTTTAATTGATAAAGGGCTTGCAACATACGGATTGGTGGTGTCTTTCCAAAAATAGGTTAATGCTGCACCAATAATTACAACTATAATTAACGGGATAATCCATTTTAATTTTTTCATCTGTTTAAAGTTTTTTGTTTGGTTATGATGATGATTAATGACAATCCGAATACAATAAAATGCACGACATTCATTGCGATTGGGCCAATGATGAATCCTACGGAAGGCGCTATGGTATAAATAACCAACACCGAAAGCAAAATAACAATTGGGTTAAAAATAGCCATCCATTTTGGATACAAAGTGTTGCCTTTTAGAATTGGAATCACAAATAATATGGAAATGGCAGCTACCCAAATCCGCAATGATTTCACTAAAATTTCCGCGTGGTTTTTATAGACTTCCATTAAAGATTGTAAGGCAGTATCATTTGGGAATTCCGCAATTTTATGCACCAAATAACCCAATTGCGCCCTTGAGGAAATCCACATGCCGCCAATCATAAAAGCGATAACGCCCAAAGCAAAAATGGCTGTGGCTATTTTTGGGTTTTTTTCTTTGAAAACCAAATATAAATGATAATAACCGGCAATGTAAAACGGCACAAATGAAACCGCCACGAAATGTCCCAGAGTCAATCGACTTAACGGAATTTGGTTAAAAAATTCGAAATTATTTCCATTGTAGCCAATGCCTCCGGGAGAATAATGCAATAAAAACTCGCCAATTCCTACGCCAATTGCGCCAATAAGCCCAAGAATTCCAGAAATAATTAATTGTTTATAATTTGATTTATTCATTTTTGTTAGGTCGAATTTATGATTGTTACTTACATTCCCACAATATTAATAAGCGTAATAAACGCCAAAATACCTGTTAAAATGCTTAATATTAAATTTAAATTTTTTGCCAAACCCTTCGATTTCAATTGAATTATTTTGGCATAATTCGCGTACATATACAATAACGAAAAAGTGCCAAGCGCTGAACCAATCACAAATCCCATAATGTTTTGCTGCGAAAACTTTAGCCAGCCGGCAACATCCAAAGCGGTTGTGACACCGCAATAAAACGGAATGGAAAACATATTTAAAGACGAAAGCAATAAACCAACCACAAAACTGTTTCCCGTTTTCTCTTTTATTGAATCTGTTGGCACTTTGTCCTTTTTTGATTGTCGATAGAAATAAAAAGACAACAGCACAAAAATTACGATCGCAATTTCCTGAAGCGATTGCACAAAAGCCGGATTGCTTCTTAAAAATTTAGTGAATAAAATGGCAATATAAACTTGCGCCAATACAATGATTGAAGCGCCAACCGCAAATTTTACCGCATCGGGCTTGCTTTTATTCAGGCTGATTTTTGTTGCGGTCATATTTAACATACTGGGTGTTAAAGTTCCCAAAAAAGAAGTGATGAAGCCTAAAATGAAATGGATGGACAAACTCATTGAAAAAATTTGAATAAAGAGGTGAATTTAGTAAATAATGCGGATTTTTGAGCGGTTTATCAAAATAATGTGACTTGCCTTAAAAATCACCTATTCCGTTTATGAGAAAAATTTGTTAGTATTTTAATTTTTCTCCGTCTTTTATGAAAGGGATAATTCATTTGAAATAAAAAAATCATGAAAATAGCTTTTGGATTGATTCATATCATAAATTTAAAATATTTTATAGGATGAAACGAGCCATAACAAATTTTGATACACACAGAAATGATTAATGGCGAACAGCATCTGTACCAATAAAAAATAAAATATAAACAGATGAAACGAGCATAACAAATTTTGATACACAAAGAAATGATTAATGGCGAACAGTCCCGAATTTTCGGGATTACCTCTAAAAAATAAAATATAAACAGATGAAAATAATATTGTTGCTCGCCGTTTTAAATTTCAGCCAAATTTTCTCACAAGACAACCTCCCTAAAATCAGCCTAAAAAACAATTTTGGAAAAAGCATTGCCATTTCAGAAATTGACACCAAAACTGTCACTGTTTTTAGTTTTTGGGCCACTTGGTGTATTCCTTGTCTCAATGAACTTGACGCTATCAGTGAAATTTATGATGATTGGCAAAATGAAACCAATGTTAAAATTATTGCGGTATCGATTGATGACACCAGATCTGCCTCCCGGGTTAAACCTTTGGCGAACAGCAAAAATTGGGAATATGAAATTTTATTTGACACCAACCAGGAGTTCAAACGTGCAGTAAACGCCACTTCCATCCCTTATTTGATAATTGTGAAAAACAATAAAATTGTTTATTCACATTCTGGTTATACACAGGGTTCTGAAATAGAACTTTATGAAAAAATTAAAGAATTTGCTTATAAAAATTAACGTATGAAAAGACTGCCAATCTTATTTATTTTGCCATTTTCAATGGCTTTAAGCGCCCAAGAATTTTCTTTTAGCGGAAATTTCACCTCATTTTCGCAATATTATGTTGATGATAAAAAAACGGGAGATTTTACAGAAAAAGACAGATTTCGGTCAAATAATTATTTAAAACTAAACAGCGAAATTGATAAATTCTCTTTCGGTTTGCAAATTGAAGGTTATGCGCCACAGGCCATTTTAAACTATTCCCCCAGTTTTGACGAGCAAATTGGTGTAGCTACTTATTTTGCCAATTATAAAAATGAAAAATTAGACATCACCGCTGGTTATTTTTATGAACAATTTGGGAATGGATTAATTTTTCGTTCATGGGAAGATCAACAACTCGGCTTAAATAATGCGCTTCGTGGCGGAAAAATAAAATATGCACCATTTCAATACTTGCAATTTATCGGTTTATACGGCAAACATCGCGTTGGCTTTGATGTTTCTGAAGGGGAAGTCTATGGTTTTGATACGGAATTTAACATTTCGGAAGCTCTTAAAATTGAAAAATCAACCTTGAATTTTGGATTCAGCATCGTAAATCGTTCCCAAGAAATTGAAAATGCCGCTGAAGGTTTCAACAAAAATACTTTTGCATATTCCGGCAGGCTTAATTATTCGAAAAATAATTTTTATTCAAATGTAGAATATGTGATAAAAGACAAAGATGCACTGCTCGAATTTGGCTCGGTGAACACCAATTCGCTTTCAAAAGGGAATGCTTTGTTGTACAATGCTGGTTATTCTTACCGGCGGTTTGGTTTGAACGCCACCTTTAGACGATTGGAAAACATGACCTACTATTCGGATAGAGAAGTTAATGACAATATTGACAATGAGCAATTGGTTAATTATTTACCAAGTTTAACCAAACAGCACGATTATAGTTTGGCCAATATATATGTTTACCAAACACAATCGAGAGTTACTTTTAACCCGTTCGAAAAGGCAGGGGAAATTGGCTATCAATTAGATGCCTATTATCAATTTGAAAAAGAAACCTTTTTGGGTGGCAAATACGGAACAAATTTGGCCATAAATTATGCTTCTTTGTATGGCTTGGATGCTGAGTTTAATAGGGAAAACAGAACATTCGATGCCGAATTTTTAAGTTTAGGAAGAAAATATTTTACCGATTTTAATGTTGAAATGCGCAAAAAATGGTCAAAACAATGGACTTCCATTTTTACGTATATCAACTTATTTTACAATAAAAAATATCTCGAAGAAAGATCGGGAAAAGTAAATGCGCAAATTGCCATAATTGATGCCACTTATCAATTTTTGCCCACAAAATCGGTAAGATTTGAAGCGCAACATTTGTGGACAAATGATGATCGGGAAAATTGGCTTGCCGGAACGGCCGAATTTAATTTTTCTTCCAAATTTTCCTTATTTGCAAATGATTCCTACAATTACGGCAATGAAATAAATAAAATTCATTATTTTACTTTTGGCGGAAGCTACACCAAAAACAGCACGCGATTTTCCTTAAACTACGGAAGGCAACGAGGTGGATTAATATGTATTGGCGGCGTTTGCAGAGTTGTGCCCGAATCAACCGGTTTTGGTTTAAACTTAAGCACTTCGTTTTAAAAATTACCTAATAAATATTTGTATTTCAGATACTTATTAAATTTTAAAAATAAAACAACGAAAACAGGAAAATGATTTTAAAAGTTAACAACAAAAAACACAAGATTAAGTCCGTGTTTTTTTATGTCTCTAAACTGTTGAAGCTTATGCATATCTAAAACTGTATTTCTAAACCAATTTCCGCAACGCAACCCATTGTTTCAGCATTTCTCTCGAATCTTGTGCCGGATAGCCCAATACTGTTTTCCCTGCGGCAACATCGCTTATAACACCTGAACCGCCTGCTACAATCGCTCCCGAATGAATGGTAACATGGTCTTTAATGGAAGCGCCTCCTCCTATAACAACGCCATCGCCAAGTGTTACGGAACCCGCCAAACCGCTAAGGCCTGCCATAACGCAAAAGCGTCCCATCACACAATTGTGGCCAATTTGCACGAGGTTGTCAATTTTGCAGCCATCCCCAATTGTTGTTGAACTAAATTTACCGCGATCCACACAAGAATTGGCGCCAATTTCTACGTAATTTCCAATAACCACATTGCCAATGTGCGGAATTTTCATTAAGCCCCTTCCGTCTTCACTGGCACAATAGCCAAATCCGTCAGCACCAATGCTCACATTGATATGAAAAATGCAAAAGCTACCTATTTCACAACGTTCTCGAATTACGGTTCCCGACCAAATAACTGTTCCGTGTCCAATAGTGGTTTCATCAAGAATGGTCACATTTGGATATAAAATAACGCCATCACCCAACACAACATTTTTTCCCACATAACAATTGGCGCCAATTTTACAGTTTTTTCCAAGGATTGCTGAAGCGTGAACAACTGCCGTGCCGTGAATTTCCTCTTCAAATACTGGTGGTTCCGGTCTAAAAACTTCTAACAATTTTGCCATTGCCAAATCGGCATTTTTTACTTTAATCAAAGCGCGATTTTCACCGGGCTCAAAGTCCAAATCTTCATTCACAATAGCGGCGCAGGCTTTGGAGGTTTCCCAGAATCGCACATATTTTTGACATCCTATAAACGAAATATGGTTGGTGCCGGCTTTTTCCAATTGCTCGGGTCCGCTTATTTGTTGGCTGGTGTCCCCAACCAAAGTGCCTTTTATAAGCTGGCTGATTTCTTTTGCTGAATATGTTTTCATGGATTTTCTTCTGTATAAAGTTTTTTGGTTTTTATGGGTTTGTGCCCAATAAAAATCCGTTCTGCAAATTACAACAAAATTTGATTGGACGAGAAGTCGACTAGAACAAAGGCATTTAAAATACATTTAGTTAACTTTTTACTTTGTGAATCTTTGTTTATTTCTTTGTGAATCTTTGTGTTACAGTTATTTCACGGAGTTACACAAAGGTTTCACGGAGCTACTCAGAGCCTTATTAAAAAATGTTGGATGTCTGATTTTAAAAATTTTATAACTTTGTTGCTTTAACCCACGAGAAGTTGGTGAAATTTAAGTTTTTGCCTGTTTTTCTGAAAAAATAATCAATCAAATTAAATAAAAGCCCTCAACACAAACTCAAAATTGAACTTGGTAATTTGTATCTTTGCTTCAATAAATGAAAAAAAATAAAATTGGCAGCCACTTTGCTTTTTTCAATTTTTTAAAAATAAACATAGCGCTCGGCTATTTTGATTATGACTGAAATTATAGAGGATAATGCAGAAAAAGTAGTTTTGATAGGGTTGATTACACAATATCAAAGTGAAGAAAAATGCAATGAATATTTGGATGAACTGGAATTTTTAACGCTTACCGCAGGCGGAAAAGCCGTAAAAAGATTTGTGCAGAAGTTAGAAACTCCTAATCCTAAAACATTTATAGGAACTGGTAAATTGGAGGATGTGCGCCAATATATTGAAGCCAACAACATTGGAACGGTTATTTTTGATGACGAATTAAAATCGTCCCAACTGCGAAATATTGAAAAAGTGCTGAACATTAAAGTGCTGGACAGAACAAATTTAATTCTCGATATTTTTGCGGCAAGAGCACAAACAAGTTATGCGAGAACGCAAGTTGAACTGGCACAATGTCAATATTTATTGCCGCGATTAACCCGACTTTGGACTCACTTGGAGCGCCAAAAAGGGGGAATTGGATTGCGTGGTCCGGGGGAAACAGAAATTGAAACCGACCGACGAATTATCAGGGACAAGATTTCCTTGCTGAAAAAAAAGTTGGAAATTGTGGACAAACAAATGGCCGTGCAACGCAAAAATCGCGGAAAAATGGTGCGTGTTGCTTTGGTGGGTTATACCAACGTTGGGAAATCCACTTTGATGAATGTGGTGAGCAAAAGCGATGTTTTTGCCGAAAATAAATTGTTTGCTACCTTAGACACTACCGTTAGAAAAGTGGTGATTAAAAATCTGCCATTTTTACTGACAGACACCGTTGGGTTTATCAGAAAATTGCCGACACAGTTGATTGAATCGTTTAAATCTACTTTGGATGAGGTTCGCGAAGCCGATTTATTGTTGCACGTGGTAGATATTTCTCACCCAAATTTTGAAGATCACATGGCTTCCGTAAATAAAACGTTGGCCGAAATTGGAAGTGCCGACAAGCCGACCATCATTGTTTTCAATAAAATTGACGCATTTACGCACCAAACTATTGAATCGGATGATTTGGTGACCGAAAAAACAGAAATTCACTTTTCTTTGGACGAATGGAAAAAAACCTGGATGAACAGGCTTAATAACAATTGTGTGTTTATTTCTGCCTTGAACAAAGAAAATATGGAAGCGTTTAAGGAAAAAGTTTTTGAAGAAGTGAAAAAAATTCACATCTCACGTTTTCCTTATAACGATTTGTTGTACGAAGAATTTGAGGAGGAGAATTAAGGATAAAATCACAATTATAAATAAAAAAGAGGCTTTCTAAAATCGGTTTAACCGTAATGCCCGCAAAGAAGGCGCAAAATTCGCTAAGTTTTAGGGTTTTATATTAGTGCTTTGCGTTCCTTGCGAAAAATCCTAGCGACCCTTGCGGTTAAATAATGAGCGCTTTATATAGCTTCGTTAAAATATTATTGCTTACCCAAAACTAAAATCCATAATTTATACCAACGCCAAAAACTTCCCTTATTTAAAATCCTTCAAAAGCGTTGTCGTCATAAATGGTTTGGAACGTTAAATTGGCCGATAAATAATACCAAATTGATTTATAATTTAGTCCAAAACAGCCCTGGTATAATGCCGATATAGTGTGAAAATAGTACAATTTATTGGACTATATTGAACAC
>PHDE01000029.1 GCA_002842505.1 Bacteroidetes bacterium HGW-Bacteroidetes-3
AAGCCGCAATAATCTCTTTAATTTCATCCGATTTTAATTGTTTCCAATGTTCGTCTTTCAATTGCTGAATTAATTTATAGGCTTCAATTAAATTGGGAATGCTCGTGGCCGGATTTTTAAAATTATAATCCGCTTCCGTTTTTTGCAAAATTTCCCCTATTTCTTTTCCACCTTCCACGCGATTCCATGTTGTGTTAATGCCGTCAAAAACATTTTTACTGATTGGAAATTCTCCTTTTAAAAATTCTAAATACTCCGT
This sequence comes from Bacteroidetes bacterium HGW-Bacteroidetes-3, assembly GCA_002842505.1. Taxonomy (GTDB): domain Bacteria; phylum Bacteroidota; class Bacteroidia; order Flavobacteriales; family Flavobacteriaceae; genus Lutibacter. The sequence continues at coordinate 260 of PHDE01000029.1, forward strand.
TTCTGTCCCTCTTGAACCTGTGCTACCAAAGCCTTGAGATTGGTGGCGGCTCCGGCTTAAAGAAGCAATCTCTCCATTTGACAATCCTTTTACGGAATAGTAAGTTCCTATTTCTAAATTTAACATATTGGTTTTATCGGCTTTGATACAATTTTCTTCGCTTCCGTAAAACCACCATGAAGTATTAAAAAACAATCGTTTAGGCTGCCAAACAGCATCGTTTTGTAAATGCGTTTTATAGGTCTTATCCGAAGCTAAATCGAATGCCTCAATACTTAACATTGCGGAAGAAGTATGATGCCCGTGTGTAGTTCCAGGAGTTCTGTGGTTAAATCTGTTAATAATCACATCTGGTTTCAATTTTCTTATGGTTGCAACCACATCATTTAAAATAGCCTCTTTATTCCACATATTTAATGTTTCATCTGGATGTTTTGAATAGCCAAAATCATTTGCTCGCGTAAAAAATTGTTCGCCTCCGTCAATGCTGCGTGCCGCCAATAATTCCTGGGTTCTAATTACGCCAAGCAATTCACTGAGTTCTGACCCAATTAAATTTTGGCCGCCATCTCCTCTCGTAATGCTTAAATAAGCTGTTCGCGCTTTTACATCGTTTGCAAAATAAGAAATTAGGCGTGTATTTTCATCATCAGGATGTGCCGCGATATATAAAACTGTTCCTAAAAAATTGAGTTTTTGAATGGATTGGTAGATTTCTCCTGAAGTCGGTTTTTTTGGTACTTGCGCAAAAGTTATGGTGAAGCAAAAAATGGTTAGTAATAAAACTGAAATTATTTTTTTCATTTAGAGTTTGATTTTTTTAGTGATAATCAAATTTAAAATTAATTTTAAGAATATCTTTTTTACGATTATATTTACATTATTAGCTTTTAGTATGTAAAAGTCATGAAAGTCGCGTCCATTTTTCTTGGGTAAAATCGACAAATTTTTTGTAATCATGTATTTAATAGAGACGGGTTATTAAAAGAAAGCTGTCTAAAAATATGCTTTTTTAGACAGCTTTTTAAGTATTCTAAATAACTCGTTTACTGAATAGGAATAACGATTTTAACTTTTGCCCATTTTATGGTTATTGCTTTTTCGTCAACGGCATAATCCAAAGTTTCTTGGTTGGTATCGGTATTAACTGGTTTAACATTAAATCTTACAACATCTAAATCTTGGTTGTATCCGTTAGATCCCCAAGCGTCATTTTTTTCGTTCAAAATTATTGTCCATTCATCGTTTTCGCTGGGAATAATAAAGAAACCATATTTTCCTGCTTCAATTTTAGTATCTCCAACGGTAACATCTTCATCAAATGAAACTGTGGTATTTTCGTTGGCTCCTGCTCTCCAAACTTTGCCGAAAGGAACAAGTTCTCCCCAAATAGTTCTTCCTTTAACACTTGGCGAACCATAATCAATATCAATTGTCACTATTCCAATTTTACCTGTTGCTTGTTTTCTCGGACTTTCCTGTGCGAAAGTCAACGTGGCAATCATCAATAATACGAAGGTGAATTTTAGTTTTTTCATTTGTTTAAATTTTATTTTTTAGCGGTAAAAGCTGCTGCCTGCCGGCAGGTAGGTTCGCCATTAATCATTCCTATATGTCAAAATTTGTAATGCTTGTTTCATCATTATTTTTTTGACCATTGTTCAATAGATTCTTTATTCATTTTTACATAATCGGCATTTCCTGCTTTCTCGGCAGCGGCCAATGATTTTTTTGCAGTTACAATTGCGCCGGCTTTGTCGCCTAAATCTGCCTGAATCAAACTCATTCTGCGTAAAATCCAGAACGCAGGGTCATCACCTTCCGCAGCTTTTTTAATCCATACTAAAGCTTGTTTTAAATCTTTTCCAGCAGTGTGGTAATAGGAAGCCGCCTGAAAATAATCATTTTTTGTTGGTCCGGCCATGGCTGTTTCAATGCTTTTCATGGTAGTTTTATCCGTAGGAACTTCAAATTTAACACCAACATAGGTGTTTTCCCAAAAAATGCCCAAAACTGCAGAATCACTATTCACATTATCAAATGACATGGTAAATGATTCAATTTTCATTGGCAAAGGATATACTTGTACAGTGGTTTTAGCGGCAACTTTGCTTTCGTCCCATTTTTCCGGATTCCCCCAATTGGTGGCATCACTATAAAAAATTACTTCCCAAGAAGTTGCATTTGGAATGGTATAAATGGCATAAGTTCCTTTTTTTAGCTCTTTTCCGTCAATGGTTACATCATCGCTGAAAGTGATTTTGGTGTTTGAATTTGCGCCTGTTCTCCAAACTTCTCCGTAAGGAACCAAATCCCCAAAAATAGTTCTGCCTTTCATGGCAGGCCTTGAATATTCAAGCGTAACATTCGTTAAACCAACAACTTGCTCCGTTTTTGCGGCCGGACTTGGTTGTGGCGCTTTAATTTGCGCATTTATTGCTGAAGTGATTCCCACAACAGTTATAAGCATAAATAATTTTTTAAGCATCATAGTAATAGTTTAAGTTAAGTATCAAATATAGCATTTTATAAAGCCCTAAGAACGCGTTCTTTTTAATTTTAACAATTTTTTAAGAAGAAGAAAGCTTGTATTTATTAGTATTTTTTCTTTCTGATATAGTTGAATATAAGTCCGGAAAAAATGAGAATAATTATTGGAAACAGCATATTTATCAATTGCCATTTGGTGGCTTCCGAAAATGCTTTTTCTTTATTTAAATAATCTATTTTCACCGTTTTTGAACGAATGTTAACCAAACCGGAATCGTCCAATAAATAATTTATGGTATTCAGCAAAAATTCTTTATTTCCATAACGCTGACCAGTCCATTTGTTTAGCCCCAATTCCAGCGGTTTTCCTTTAGAAAGTTCGTTGGCAATAATGTCGCCGTCAGAAATGACTATCATTTTATTTTCAATGCCATTTTCTTTTGGTGTTGAAATTTTAAAGGGTTTAATTCTCTCAAAATAAGCCGATTTAAATTTTCCTTCCAACAATACCGAAATTGGTTTATTTCCTTTGTTGTATTCATCCTGATTTGGTTTTTGGGTAATTGTTCTCAAGGAAATGATGGAAGGCGTTCCAATGGATTTCGACAGAGGCGAACTTTGAAGCAGTATCGTTTTTTGAATTTCGTTTTTTAGAAGATCAATACTGTTGGCGAATTTTAAGTTAACCGCTTCAATATTGTTGTTTATTGGATGGTTATTTTGGGAATTCACCAACGGAAAATACTCCCATAAAAATTGGTTAAATTGCGTTTGGTTTCCAATATTTCCTGTAGCCAAAGGAATTTCTGAACTGTACAAATCCGTAATTAAATCAGTGTTGATTCTAATGCCGTAATTAAAAAATAAATCGGTTAAACCTAAATCTCTTGGATAAGCCAACGTTTCGCCGGTTTGCATTAAACTGTCCAATTCTGCCTGAACATTGTCTATTAACCACAACGTTTTTCCACCATTCATGATAAATTGGTCCAACGTAAATTTTTCTGCTTCGGTAAATTTTTGGGTGGGTTTGGCAATAATGGCAAGGTCAAATTCTGAAATTTCTTCATAAGTTTTTTGGGGCTGCACAGCAACACTGTCTAACGTAAAAGGCGCCAAAAAGTAATATTCGCCTAATTTCCCTAAAAAGTCGGCTATGTAAACATCATTAAGTTCTCCATTTCCTCTTAAAACAGCAATTTTTTTCGATTTTTCTGAAGTGACTTTATGAATGGCATTTGCAAAGGCAAATTCTAAATTTTGAATGGAACTTTCCAATTGCTGGTCTTGTGAATTTGAAAATACGTCTTTTAAAAGCGACACATTTTCAGTTTTGTTTTTATGGGAAACCACCGCCCAGGGAAACATCATAATTTCAGACAGTTTTCCGTTTTCCTGAATTTGCAATTGGCTTGGTTCCAACCCGATTTCAATGAGTTTTTGGGCAATTTCAGTCGGATTTACAAATCTAAATTGAATATTTTTATTGCGGGCTTTCAATTCTTCCAAATGTAATTTGGTTTCTGTTTGAAGCCGTTTAAATTCCGCAGGAAAATCCCCTTTTAAATAAACGGTTATGGTGATGATATCCTTAACGTTTTCAACAATATTTAACGTCGCTTTTGAAAGTGTGTAGCGTTTGTCTTCTGTTAAATCGAAGCGTTTGTAAATTGACGAACCAATTATGTTCAGCAAAATTATGCCAATTAGCAACACAGAAATTTTAGAATATTTATTCTTCATGTTGAATTCTAAAATGGGTGAATACTAAAAAAATAAAAGTAACAGAGCTAAAGTAAATTAAATCTCTCGTGTCAATAACGCCTTTGCTGATGCTGTTAAAATGTTGATTCATTCCAAAATTTTGAAGGACATAATCTAAATTTCCCACCAAATTTAAAGTAGCAATGGCTTCAAATCCGTAAAATAAAAAGAAGGAAATAAACACGGCAATGATAAACGAAACGATTTGGTTTTTTGAAATAGTTGAGGAGAAAACACCAATGGCAGTGTAAGCGCTTGCCAAAAACAGCAATCCGATAAAAGATCCAAAAGTTGTTCCAAATTCAATATTTCCAACTGGATTTCCCAATTGAAAAATACTGTAAACATAAATCAATGTGGGAATTAAAGCCAGAACCACCAAAATCAACGCTCCGAAATATTTTCCCAAGATGATTTCCCAGTTGGTGATGGGTTTTGTTTTTATAATTTCAATGGTTCCCGTGTTTATTTCTTCAGAAAAACTACGCATCGTAATGGCCGGAATCAAAAAAATAAAAATCCAAGGAGCTAAAAAAAAGTAACTGTTTAAATCGGCGAAACCTGCGTGCAAAATGTTAAATTCTCCTTTAAAAATCCATAAAAACAATCCGTTAATGACTAAATACACCCCAATAACCAAATAACCAATTGGCGAGGAGAAAAAGGAATTTAGTTCTTTTATTAAAATGGATTTCATTCAAAAATGTTTAATCGTTTATGCGTTTATTTGTGTATTTTTTTAACTGCCAACTGAAACTGAAAACTGCCAACTATTTTAGGGCAGACTTTCCTCTTTATCAACGCTCCAGGCTTCCGGTTTGTTGTTGAACAATGCTTTTGCTTTTCCCCAAACCACTTTAAAAAGTTCTGAATTTCTGTAGGCTTCCAAATCGGCTTCAGATTCCCAATAACTGTAAGTAAAAAATGTGTTGGTATCACTTTTGTCTCGGTACAATTCCAACAAATTACAGCCTTTAAAATTTCTTATTTTTTCTTTATTTTCATTAAAATTTTCAAGAAACAACGCAATGTTTGATTCTTTAAAATTCATTTTTACGATTCTTATGAACATATTTATTATAATTTTAACTAAACTTAACGGTAATTACGGCTCTGTAATTTAATCCTAAAAGTGAAACTGCGCCGCCCACGGTACTTGTATTGCTGCGATACATGGCGATTTCCAGAAAGTGAGCGGAATTGAACAAAGCCAATCTGGTTCCGTCTTTTTGACGTTGCTCTTTTGGCAAGGAAAAATCTATGATATCACTGTATTTATCGTAAATTTTGTTGAACATATACCTATTCGCAATGACTTCAAAATCGCGTCCTTTCCCAACTTGGCTAAACAGTTTTTTATTGATGTTGCTGATGGAATTCCCATAATTGTCCACATAAATAATATTTCCCGAAATGGTATTATTGTCGGTTGAAATTGTTGGTTGGAGTTCACTAATTTTTTTGAATTCCGGAATAGTTTTTCCAATAACTTCCAGTTTTCCGCCACGGGCAATGTGACAGGCAACTTTTACAAAAACGTCCAAAACAGGAAAACTGCTTTCTATATAATCATGAATAGTAATTTCAACAATTTTTTCAGGTTTAATTTCTGAAGCCAATAAGGCAATAACGCCATTGTCCGAACAAATAAAATAATGGTTGTCCAGTTTTATCGCAATGTGTTTGTTTTCGGCATTTAATTCTGCATCAACGCCAATAATATGAATGCTTCCGTCAGGGAATTTTTTATAGGCATTCCTTAAAATATAAGCGGTTTCTGTAATGTTAAAGGGTGAAATTTGATGTGAAATGTCCACAATTCGCGCATCTGGCAATTCATTGTAAATAGTGCCTTTTACTGCCCCAACAAAGTGATCTTTGATTCCAAAATCGGTAGTTAAAGTGATTATTGACATATAAAATACAGGCGAAATTATTGATAAAAATTAATGCGAATTTTTAACAAGATGTTTACAAATATTTGTAATTATTTATTTTTTGTTATTTGATATTTACTACATTTGTTATGCAAATCTAATCAATTATTTGGTGATTAAAATACTATTTTTTTAATAAGACTAACACTTTTATCATTTGAACGAACGTATTATTGTATTAACCGAAATTCATCCAAACGACTTATTTGGCAATAAAAACTCCAATATTGAACTATTACAGAAATATTTTCCGAAACTTAAAATTGTTGCCAGAGGGACAGAACTTAAAGTTTATGGCGAGCCAGAAATTTTAGATGAATTTGAGAAGCGGCTAGAAATGATTATTTCGTATTTTGGCAGATACAATAAATTGGACCAAAACAGTATTGAACGACTTTTAACCACAAACGGAAGTGAACATAAAAGTTCTATTGAAGCAGATGGCGTTTTGGTGCATGGCGTGAGTGGCCGGTTAATTAAAGCGCAAACAGCAAATCAACGTGTTATGGTTGAAAAAATGGGTAAAAATGATATGCTTTTTGCCGTTGGTCCAGCTGGAACAGGCAAAACATATACGGCAGTTGCTTTGGCTGTTAAAGCGTTGAAGGAAAAAGAAGTTAGAAGAATTATTTTAACAAGGCCCGCAGTGGAATCTGGTGAAAATTTAGGATTTTTACCGGGCGATTTAAAAGAAAAATTAGATCCTTATATGCAACCTTTGTATGATGCGTTGCGTGATATGATTCCTTATGAAAGGTTGGATTCTTATTTGGAAAAAGAAATTATACAAATTGCGCCATTGGCATTTATGCGCGGTAGAACCTTAGACAATGCTTTTGTGATTTTGGATGAAGCGCAAAATACCACCCATAACCAAATGAAAATGTTTTTAACGCGGATGGGAAAAAACGCAAAATTTATTATTAACGGAGATCCCGGACAAGTAGATTTACCTAGACGACAAATATCTGGATTAAAAGAAGCCATGCTTACGCTTAAAGGAATTGAAGGCATTGCATTTGTTCATTTTGACGATAAAGATATTATAAGACATCGATTGGTAAAAGATATTATTTTAGCCTATACAAACCTTGAAGTGGGAGAGGATTAAAAAAAGCCCCTAGCCCCCGAAGGGAGAATTGATAATTAAACAATTACACAGTTACACAAATAAACGCATAAACAAATCAACAAAAGATGGGCAATACAATTAACAATACGGCATTTAACTTCCCAAAACAAAAATCGTTTTACAGAGGCAAGGTAAGGGAAGTTTACAATATCAATGATGAAATTTTGGTGATGATTGCGTCTGACAGGCTTTCGGCTTTTGACGTGGTGATGCCAAAACAAATTCCGTTTAAAGGCCAAATTTTGAATCAGATTGCGGCCAAAATGATGGATGCCACCAAAGATATAGTGCCAAACTGGATTGTCGCTATTCCCGATCCAAATGTTGCGGTTGGTCATTTGTGTGATCCTTTCAAGGTTGAAATGGTGATTCGCGGTTACTTGTCGGGTCACGCAGCACGCGAATATAAATTGGGAAAACGGGTTTTGTGCGGCGTTACAATGCCTGAAGGAATGAAAGAAAATGACAAATTCCCCGAACCAATGATTACGCCTTCCACAAAAGCAGAAGGTGGACATCATGATGAAGATATTTCAAGAGAGGCTATTATTTCAAAAGGAATAGTTTTAAAAGAAGATTATGAAATTTTGGAAAAATATACCAGGGCTTTGTTTCAGCGCGGAAGTGAAATTGCAGCAAAACGCGGTTTGATTTTGGTGGACACCAAATATGAATTCGGTAAAACCAAAGACGGTAAAATTGTTTTGATCGACGAAATTCATACACCAGATTCTTCCCGTTATTTTTATGCGGAAGGTTATCAGGAACGACAAAATAAAGGAGAAGCGCAAAAACAATTGTCTAAAGAATTTGTGCGCCAATGGTTAATTTCAAATGGTTTTCAAGGATTAAAAGGGCAACAAATTCCGGAAATGACAGACGAAAAAATAAATGAAATTTCAGATCGTTATATTGAATTGTATGAAAACATTACCGGCGAAAAATTTGTAAAATCGGATGTGAGCAATATAATGGCCAGAATTGAAAAAAATGTAGTGACTTTTTTGAATAAAAGATAATTTTTAGACAAGCATTAATTTTGCCAAAACACTAAGAATCTCATTTTTATCAAGCTTGCTGTTCAACCACTCCAAGGCACTTTCATTTGTTGAAAATATTTCAACTTGGGAAGTATTTTGTTGGATCATTTTAAATATTGTGGTAGAAACTACTTGATTTGGCGTGTTTGTAATGAGTGCAACCCTTCTGTTTCCATAAACCTTAGAATTAGTATTTAAAAACGTAACGTATTTATTAATATCCTCTGCAGTTGTGCTGAAAGTAACCTTTTTTAAATGCACAAAATAATTTAAACTCGGTAGAAATAAGGGGTCTAAAGTGATACTTTTCTTAAAATTGATAAATGAGTCGGTATCTAAAATTCCTGAATGATATTCAACAATAAGGTTTTGTTCCTTTAAAATTATATAGTTGCTTTTTAGTAAAGACATTTGGGGTCAATTTTACTATTTATTTTGGTAGGATTCTTGCAGGTGTGCCAAAATATCAAAAATTTCTTCCTTATCAATATTATTGTTAAGCCATGCCAATGCACGTTCTTTTGTTGAAAAAATTTCAACTTCTTTTAACTTTTGCGTATTGCTGTTTTTAAATAAGGTTGCGAAAACCATTTGGTTTGGGGAATTGGTTACCAATGCAACCCTTCTTTTTCTTTCGGCTTTAAAATTTTCCTCAGAAAAAGCATTGTATTTTGTAATGTCATCAATTGAAGCCGTGATAACAACGTGACTTAAATCGATAAGATAATTCATGTTTGTGGAAAATAAAGGGTCAAGTACCATACTTTTTATAAATGTAATGTATGATTCCAGATCTAAATTGCCCGAGTGGCATTCAATAATAAGGTGGTGTTCCTTTAAAATAATATAGTTGCTTTTTAGCGTAGACATTGGGGTTTGGGGTTATTTTATTTGTAGGCGAATATAAGAAAAAGTCCCAATTAAAGTTGTATTGGGACTTTAAATTTATGTTATTTTTTCTTCTTTTGTTTTGCTTGTTGCTCTTGCGCTTGAGACATTGCCTGGTTTAAGCGTTGACGAAATTTACCTTCTTTTTTAGGTTTCTTTTTATTTTCCTGAATTTTAGCGTGGATTTTATCTTCATCAATAATGTAATTTTTAATAACCAACATAATGGCAACCGTCAATAAGTTAGAAACAAAATAGTACAAACTCAAACTGCTGGCATACATATTAAAGAAAACCAACATCATAATTGGTGAAAGATACATCATCATTTTCATCATTTTTTGCATATCGGGCATTCCTTCTTGCGTTGGTTGTTGCATGCCCATTTGCTGGCTTTGGCTCATTTTCATATAAAAGAAAATAGCTACTGAGGCCAAAATTGGAAATAAACTTATGTGCGATCCATACATTGGAATTCTAAACGGAAGTTCAAATACGGAATCATAAGCAGATAAATCATTTGCCCATAAAAAACTTTGTTGGCGTAAATCTATATTTGAAGGGAAAAAGCGGAATAAAGCAAAGAAAACAGGCATTTGCAACAATGCGGGAATACAGCCTGCAAGCGGACTTACACCAGCTTTACTTTGAAGCGCCATCGTTTCTTGTTGGCGTTTCATGGCGTTTTCTTTTCCTGGCAAACGTTTGTTTATTTCTTCCATCTCTGGCTTCAAAACTTTCATTTTAGCACTGGAAACGTAAGACTTATAAACCAAAGGAGACATGATAATGCGAACAACAATGGTAAGCAGAATAATAATAAGTCCGTAATTTCCAATAAATAATTGCAAAAAGTTAAATACTGGAATAAAAATCCATCGGTTTAAGTAACCGAAAATTCCCCAACCTAAATTTAAGACTTCTTTTATGTTACGGTCGTATTGTTTTAAAATTTGGAAATCGTTTGGTCCAATGTACCAATTCATATTGTAATTTAATTCACCTGCCTGCAATGCCAGCGGCGCTTTTAAATAAAAAGCCTTTGTGAAAGTGGTATCAACATCTTGATCGATTGACAATGTTTTTGATGCTAATTTAGCTGTTGAAAAAGCTTGTTCAGTAATTAAAATAGTGGAAAAGAAATGTTGTTTATAAGCAACCCAATTCACATCTTTTTCTTCATCATCATCTTCACCGCCTACAGATAAGTAATCTATTTTCTCATCTTCTTTTTCATAATACATTTCAGTTTGTTGGTTTTCATAGCTGATGCTTTTCTCTTTCCTGAAAGCTTCTAAATTCCAATCTAAAGTAATGGGTTTATTTGTGTCCAAGGAAGTATTTAATCCTTGTGAGCGAACGGTGAAATCAACCATATATTCGGTTGGTTTCATCACATAACGATATTCCAAAAAGTTTCCTTCCGAAACTTTTAATTTCATGGAAAGCACTTGATTTTCACCATCTTTCGAAAGTGTTGGCTCAAAAAATAAGTCTTTTGTGTTTAAAGTTCTGTTATCTGAAGTTCCAAAATTGATGTTAAAAGAGGCGTTGTTGTCTTTTACCATATATAAAGGCAAAGAATCATAAGTCACATATTTTTTCAACAATGCTTCCTTAATTTGTCCGCCCTTATTTGAAATAACCAGTTTAAGTAAGTCATTTTCCAATACTGTTTCCCCATCTTCTTTTGCTGAAGAAAGTGTTGTGGAATAAGCAAAAACACCCAACTGTCCCTGAGCCTTAACCAAAGAAAGTGAATCGGTGGCTTGGGTAATTATTTCAGATTTTTTGGTGGAATCAGTAAGTATTGAGGGAACTGTGGTGTTTTCTATTTTTTCTATCTTGTTTTTCTCGGCTTCCAGTTTTTCTTCTGGAGTTGGCTGATTGCTGTACATCCACCATAAGATGATTGCGCCTAATAAAACAAAACCTATCAGTGAATTAATATCAAATTTCTTTTCTTCCATGGGTATAAATAAATGTCAATTTGTCCATTGCTCTTTTCAGAATTTAAAAAGCCCGACAAATGTACTAAATGTAAATTAAATTTGGGTTCTTATTAATGATTACTTGGCTGGCTTAAGGCGTGGTTTAACGTTGCTTTCACAAAATCCACAAACAAAGGATGCGGATTTAACACTGTGCTTTTATATTCAGGATGGTATTGAACACCAACAAACCAAGGATGTTTTGGAATTTCAACAACTTCAACCAAATTGGTTTTAGGGTTTTTTCCTGTGGCGATCATTCCCGCTTTTTCAACTTGTTCCAGAAAATCGTTGTTAAATTCATAACGATGTCTGTGTCGTTCGCTAATATGTTCTTTACGGTAAATATTTCTTACTTTACTGTCATCCTTAAGTTTACAATCCCAGGCTCCCAAACGCATAGTGCCACCATAATTGGTGATATTTTTTTGTTCTTCCATTAAATCAATAACAGGATATAAGGTGTTGCTGTTCATTTCAGTTGAATTGGCGCCTTTTAGCCCTAAAACGTTTCTTGAAAATTCAATCACTGCCATTTGCATTCCTAAGCATATACCGAAAAAAGGAACATTATTTTCACGTGCATACTTTACGGCTTCAATTTTTCCTTCAATGCCACGTTCCCCAAAACCTGGAGCCACTAAAATTCCGTTTAAATTTTTTAAAAGTTCCGGTACATTTTCTACCATTAATTCTTCTGAATGAATCCAATGAATATTAACTTTTACTTCATTTTGTGCACCTGCGTGAATAAATGCTTCTGAAATAGATTTGTAAGCGTCGTGCAATTCGACATATTTCCCAATAAGGCCAATTTCAACCGTATTTTTCGGATTTTTAAAGCGTTTTAAGAAATCGTTCCATGACTTTAAATTGGGTTGTTTGTCGTTTGGCAACTGCAATTTTTTCAGCACAACTGTATCCAATCCTTCCTCAAGCATAAAATTAGGAACATCATAAATAGTTTCTGCATCAATGGATTGAATAACATCTTCTTTTCTTACGTTGCAAAAAAGTGCCAGTTTGCTTTTTATGGAATCAGAAATTTCATGTTCTGTTCTGCAAACCAAAATATCTGGACTTACCCCGCTTTGCATCAGCATTTTAACAGAGTGTTGTGTAGGTTTTGTTTTTAATTCGCCGGCAGCGGCCAAGTAAGGAACCAAGGTTAAATGAATTACAATGGCGTTTTCATGGCCCATTTCCCAAAGCAATTGCCGAACAGATTCTACATAAGGCAACGATTCAATATCGCCAACCGTTCCGCCAATTTCAGTAATTACAATATCAAATTCACCCGTATTTCCTAAAATTTGAATGCGATGTTTAATTTCATCAGTAATATGGGGAATAACCTGTACCGTTTTGCCTAAAAATTCACCCCGGCGTTCTTTTTCAATAACAGATTGATAAATTCTTCCTGTAGTTACATTATTTGCCTGTGAAGTTGGAATATTAAGAAAACGCTCATAATGTCCTAAATCCAAATCGGTTTCGGCACCATCTTCCGTTACATAACATTCGCCGTGTTCATAAGGATTTAATGTTCCCGGATCAATGTTAATATATGGATCAAGCTTTTGTATGGTGACAGAGTAGCCTCTTTCTTGTAATAATTTTGCTAAAGAAGCTGCGATAATTCCTTTTCCTAAAGAAGAAGTAACGCCTCCGGTTACAAAAACATATTTGGTGTTTTTCATTGTTCGTAGGTTTTGGCAAAAGTACTAAACTATTTAAGTTGGCAAAAGTTAAATGTTAAAAACTGTTTAACTGTTTAATCGTTTATTTGTTTAACTGTTTAATTTTGTTTAAAATTCAAAATTCAAAACCAACAACCAACAACCAATAACAAATAACAAATAACAAATAACTATTTTTTCTTGCTTCGAATCATAGCTTCCAGCATATCCCACATTTCTTTGGGAATATCTTCCAGCATATTAAATTCTCCCGCGCCTTTTAGCCATTCTCCGCCATCAATAGTGATTACTTCTCCATTTATATATGCCGAAAAATCGCTCATTAAATAAGCGGCCAAGTTTGCCAATTCCTGATGTTCTCCAACGCGGCCAACTGGAACTTTCTTTTTCATATCAAATTTATCTTTCAAATTACCAGGTAACAATCGGTCCCAAGCGCCTTCAGTAGGAAACGGGCCAGGTGCGATGGCGTTGGAACGAATTCCGTATTTTGCCCATTCAACAGCCAAAGAACGTGTCATTGCCAACACACCGGCTTTTGCGGTTGCGGAAGGAACAACATAAGCCGATCCTGTCCAAGCATACGTGGTGACAATATTTAATATGGTCGATTTTGGTTGTTTGATGTCTATCCAATGTTTTCCAAATGCGAGTGTGCAATTTTTGCTTCCTTTTAAAACAATATCAATAACGGTATCAAAAGCGTTGGCCGATAAGCGTTCGGTCGGACTTATAAAATTTCCCGCAGCGTTGTTTAAAAGTCCGTCAACTTTCCCAAATTTATCTAATGTTGCTTGTAAAACAGCTTCAACTTCAGCGTAATTTCTTACATCACATTGCACTGCCAAAACGGTTCCTCCGGTTTTTTCTTCTAATTCTATCTTGGCTTTTTCCAGTTTCTCCATATTTCTTGAAGTGATGACAACGTGAGCGCCAAGTTCCAAAAAATAAGTGGTCATGGCTTTTCCCAAACCGCTGCCGCCTCCAGTGACAACAATGACTTGATCTTTTAAACTTCCTTCTTTAAGCATTGGTTCGGTATACATATTTCTTATAATTTTAGTTTGTATAAAAGTAGTTTTTTTTTCAAATTCAGGGTTTAAAATAAAAATATTATTTTTTTAAGATTCTATTTGTTAAAAACAAAAGTAATTGTATATTTGCCAACGCTTTTAAGGAGAGTAATTCCAAAGAAAGCAACAACAGAAGAACCACTATTTTAAAGATATTTGTAATGAGTAAAAGAACCTATCAGCCATCAAAAAGAAAAAGAAGAAATAAGCACGGTTTTAGAGAACGTATGGCTAGCGCAACAGGAAGAAAAGTGTTGGCAAGAAGAAGAGCTAAAGGAAGAAAAAGAATCAGTGTATCTTCTGATCCGAGACCAAAAAAATAATGAGACAGTAGTTTTATATATAGGGTGTTACTTTTTAGTAACACCTTTTTTTTGAACTATTAATAAGTTCTGAAAACTATTTCACTCCATAAAACGAATTTTATAGATATTTACACTTTACTATTTTATATTTAAAAAATGCCAAAAAACAACAACATTAAATCGATTTTAATCATTGGATCAGGTCCAATTATTATTGGCCAAGCCTGTGAATTTGATTATGCGGGCTCCCAGGCAATCAGATCTTTAAAAGAAGAAGGAATTGAAGTGACACTCATCAATTCCAATCCGGCAACAATTATGACGGATCCATCTTTGGCTGACAATGTTTATTTGTTGCCGTTAACCACAAAATCAATCATTCAAATTTTAGAAAAACATCCAAATATTGATGCTGTTTTGCCAACAATGGGCGGACAAACAGCCTTGAATTTATGCATTGAAGCCGATGATAAAGGCATTTGGAAAGATTTCAACATTGATATCATTGGCGTTGACATTGCCGCCATCCACATTACCGAAGACCGCGAGCAATTCAGAAAGTTAATGGTTAAAATTGGTATTGGCCAGGCGCCGTCAACCATAGCGAATTCATTTTTAAAAGGGAAAGAAATTGCACAGGAATATGGTTTTCCTTTGGTTATTCGTCCGTCTTTTACTTTGGGTGGTTTTGGAGCTTCCATTGTTTATAAAAAAGAGGATTTTGACGATTTGCTCAGCCGTGGGTTAGAAGCTTCGCCAATTCACGAAGTGATTATTGACAAAGCATTATTGGGCTGGAAAGAATTTGAACTGGAATTGTTGCGGGACAGAAATGACAATGTGGTCATTATTTGCACCATTGAAAATATGGATCCGATGGGAATTCATACCGGTGATTCTATCACGGTTGCACCGGCAATGACTTTAAGCGACACCACTTATCAAAAAATGCGTGATATGGCCATTTTGATGATGCGCTCCATCGGTGATTTTGCTGGAGGTTGTAATGTGCAGTTTGCGGTAAGTCCCGATGAAAAAGAAGATATTATCGCCATTGAAATAAATCCGCGGGTTTCACGATCTTCTGCCTTGGCTTCAAAAGCAACTGGTTATCCTATTGCGAAAATTGCGGCAAAATTGGCTATTGGTTATCATTTGGATGAACTGAATAACCAAATTACCAAAACAACTTCGGCTTTATTTGAGCCAACTTTGGATTATGTTATTGTTAAAATACCGCGATGGAATTTCGACAAATTTGAAGGAGCTGACAGAACTTTGGGCTTGCAAATGAAATCGGTTGGTGAAGTGATGGGAATTGGACGTTCATTTCAGGAAGCGCTGCACAAAGCAACACAATCTTTAGAAATAAAACGCAATGGATTGGGCGCCGACGGAAAAGGAGAGAAGGATTACGACACCATTATTGAAAAATTAACCTATCCGAGTTGGGATCGTGTTTTTATTATATATGATGCGCTCCAAATTGGAATTCCATTAAGCAGAATTCACGAAATTACCAAAATTGATATTTGGTTTTTAAAGCAATACGAGCAATTGTTGGCCTTGGAAAATGAAATTTCTACCTATAAACTGGAAACATTAAATTATGATTTGTTGTTGGAAGCAAAACAAAAGGGATTTGCCGACCGTCAAATAGCACATATGTTGGGTTGTTGGGAAAGTGAAGTTTATGCCAAAAGACAGGAATTAAAAATTAATCGAGTTTATAAATTGGTTGATACCTGCGCAGCCGAATTTAACGCGCAAACACCTTATTATTATTCCACTTTTGAAAATAAAATGATTACCGAAAACGGAAGTTTTGCGGACAATGAAAGTGTGGTAACCGACAAGAAAAAAATTGTGGTTTTGGGTTCCGGCCCAAACAGAATAGGGCAGGGAATTGAGTTCGATTATTGTTGCGTGCACGGCGTTTTGGCAGCAAAAGAATTGGGTTATGAAACCATTATGATCAACTGCAATCCGGAAACGGTTTCAACCGATTTTGATACTGCCGACAAATTATATTTTGAACCGGTATTTTGGGAGCATATTTATGATATTATTGCGCACGAAAAACCAGAAGGCGTTATTGTTCAGCTTGGCGGGCAAACTGCTTTAAAATTGGCTGAAAAATTAAGCAAATGGGGTGTTAAAATTATAGGAACCAGTTTTGATGCGCTTGATTTGGCGGAAGACAGAAAACGTTTTTCTGAATTATTGGTTGATTTGGACATTCCTTTCCCTCAATACGGAACTGCAACCACTGCTGATGAAGCTGCCGCAATTGCCGACAGTTTAGATTTTCCTATTTTGGTTCGTCCTTCTTATGTTTTGGGCGGACAAGGAATGAAAATTGTAATCAATAAAGAAGAATTGGAAAAACACGTGGTTGATTTATTGCGAAAAATTCCAAACAATGTATTGTTGTTGGACCATTATTTAGATGGTGCCATTGAAGCGGAAGCTGATGCAATTTGTGATGGGGAAGAAGTATATATTATTGGTATTATGGAACATATTGAGCCTTGCGGCGTTCATTCCGGAGATTCAAACGCAACATTGCCGCCATTTAATTTAGGCGAATTTGTGATGCAACAAATAAAAGACCATACTAAAAAAATCGCTTTGGCTTTAAGAACAGTTGGCTTGATAAATATTCAGTTTGCCATTAAAGATGACATTGTTTACATTATTGAAGCCAATCCGAGAGCTTCCCGTACGGTGCCGTTTATTTCAAAAGCATACAAAGAACCTTATGTAAATTACGCCACAAAAGTAATGTTGGGCGCAAATAAGGTTAAAGATTTTAAATTTAATCCGCAATTGGAAGGATTTGCCATTAAACAACCGGTATTTTCCTTCAATAAATTTCCTAATGTGGATAAAAAATTAGGTCCGGAAATGAAATCAACCGGAGAAAGCATTTTGTTTATAGACAGTTTAAAAGACGACCAGTTTTACGAACTGTATTCTCGACGAAAAATGTATTTGAATAAATAAATTGGTTGAAAAATTGAAGTTTATTTTGTGAATCCTATTTATTGACTTTACAAAATAAACTTCAGCAGCCTTTAGCAATTGATAATGAAATAGTGACTTGTTAAGTCTGCTGTATTGCTTATTTCTTGTTTTCCTTGTTGATTATTTTCTCAAAAAAGTTGTCAGGGCTAATGAGTTCCGTTTTTGCATCGGGATAGCTGTTGGTGAAAGCTTTGGTAATTTTACCTTTTTGGCCCCATTTCATTTCAAAAGCAGTGATTTGTTGCTCATCTTGAACTATAAAGTCAACTTCTTGTTGTTGCAAGGTTCTCCAAAAATAATAATTGTAGTCATTTTGCGCATATTCGTTGGCTTTTATAATTTCCATTACCACAAAATTTTCCCACAACACACCCACGTCATTCCGCAATTCTACAGGTGAAAAATTATTGATAACGGCATTGCGAATTCCCAAATCATAAAAATAAATTTTACGCATTTTGGTAACTTCTTTTCTTTCATTGGTGGCGTAACTTTTTAATCGGAACAACACAAACGATTTTTCTAATAAATCAATATAATTATCCACTGTTTCCGACTTTACTTTTAATTGTTTTGCTAGTTCGTTTAGGGATACTTCACAGCCAATTTGATGCGCCAAGAGTTGTAATAATTTATTCAATAAATCAGGTTTTCTAATGTCTTTCCAAGCCAAAACATCTTTATAGAGATACTGGTTGGCAATGCTTTTTAGGTATTTTTTAGCGTGAATTTTATTGTTTAAAACATCAGGATACATTCCATAAACAAGATGCCAATTCAAATTATCTGTGAATTTCAGAAAACCATTTTTGGTGTAAATTTCTTCAATACTCAACGGATATAAATGAAATACAAAATGTCTTCCTGTCAATGGTTCAAAAATTTCGTCGGCAATTTCTAAAGCCGAAGAACCACTGGCAATAAATTGAACTTCTTTAAAATTATCAAAAAGCATTTTTAAACACAATCCGATATTCTTTATTTGTTGGGCTTCGTCTATAAGCACAATTTTGTGGTCCCCAACAATTTGTCGCAATTTTTCGACTGTGGGTTCTTCAAATAATTTTTTTATGTGCGATTCTTCTCCATTTAAACTCAAATAAGAATAGGGCAATTGTTGCAGCATCTCTTTCAGTAAGGTTGATTTCCCTACTTGTCGCGCGCCAATAAGCACAAGAACCTTGTCCTTAAAAAGCCATTGTGTGAGCGTTTGTATTTGCAATCTTTCATACATAATGAAGCAAAGATATAAATATTTATTAAAAATCGAGAAAAATAATAACTATTTTTCCTGTACACTGTAAATATTAATATTAAAATTTCCAGTATAGTGGAAATTTTAATAGTTTTTTAAAATGCATTTGTTTGATGGGTCTCATAATTGTATTCTCGACGAAAAATGTATTTGAATAAATACGATTCAGTAAAAAATCTAAAAAGAGCGCTTGGCGCTCTTTTTTTGTCCAAAAGTTATGGCATAATAATTTTTTATTTATATTTGTTTAATAAATACACATTTACTTTGAACAATATTAAAACAGAGTTTACCATAAAGGATCTCGAAAATTTTTCTGGCATCAAAGCGCACACCATTCGGATTTGGGAAAAAAGGTATAATTTATTTCAACCCAAAAGAACCGATTCAAATATTCGATATTACGATATGGATGGTTTGCAAAAACTTTTGAATGTGTCTTTGTTGTACAATAATGGACTTAAAATATCAAAAATTGCCGACTTGTCTGAAGCCAAAATTGCCTTATCCGTCAGGGAGTTGGTATTTAATAAAGGCGCAGAAAGCCAGGCTTCTGCTTCATTTAAATTGGCCATGTTGAATTTTGATGAAGGTTTGTTTAACCAAACCTATAATAGTCTTATTTCGCAAACATCCTTCCGGAATATTTTTACAGAAGTTTTTATCCCGTTTTTGAATGAAATTGGCATTTTGTGGCAAGTGAACTCCATTACTCCTGCTCACGAGCATTTTATCACCAATTTAATTAAACAAAAAATCCTTATCAATATTGAGAAACTGCAGTTTCTTCAACCCAATAAAACTTCCAGAAAGTTCGTGCTGTATTTGCCAATGAATGAAATTCACGAACTTGGATTGCTCTTTTTGCATTTTGAATTGTTATTTCATGGATACCATTCAATTTACCTGGGACAAAGCGTTCCTGTTGAAAACTTGAATGATCTTCAAAAAATATTTGACAATGTTTGCTTTTTAACCTATTTAACCGTTGAGCCATCCAAAGAAACTGTAGAAGAATATTTACATCAAGTTTATGATGAGGTATTGAAAAATTCAAATGATTCTTTGTGGGTTTTAGGTTCTAAATTGGCTCAATTTGATGCAGATTCTTTTAAAAATGATCAAATTAAAATATTTAAGTCCCTTATTGACTTGTTAAATAATTTATAATTTTTTTTGAATAATTTGTTTTTGTTTAACTTATTTGTATATTTGTTAAACAAAATGAAAAGAAAAATTATCATCATAGGTTCAGGGTTCTCTTCAATATCAGCTTCTTGCTACTTGGCAAAAGCTGGTTATGAGGTTACAATACTTGAGAAAAACAGCAGCGTTGGCGGGAGAGCTAGGCTGTTAACAAAAGACGGATTTAAATTCGACATCGGTCCAACTTGGTATTGGATGCCCGATGTTTTTGAAAAATTCTTTGCGGATTTCGACAAAAAACCATCCGATTTTTATGATTTGGAAAAACTCGCGCCAGCCTACCAAGTTTATTTTGACCGATTGGATTCGTTGCTTATTTCAGATAAAATTGAAGAAATCTATGAAGTTGTTTGGTATAACAATGATGAAAATTTAAACATTCGATTGTTCACCATTCCGGTTGAAGATGCTGTTTATGCTTTTAATATGTTATATCCAAGCATACTTTTAATAGAATTTTTTAAAAAGAAATTCAGTAAAGAACCAAAGTTTTAAGATGAATAAAGAAGAAGTTGCTGTTTTTTGGTTTCGACGCGATTTAAGATTGGAAGACAATTGCGCTTTATTCCACGCATTAAATTCAAAAATGCCCGTTTTGCCCATCTTTATTTTTGATGAAGCTATTTTAAACGAATTGCCAAAAAACGATCCGCGGGTAAACTTTATTTACACCTCTTTAAAAAACATCAATAATGAATTGGCAAAATTCAATGCATCTTTGTATGTTAAAAAAGGAAATCTACCTGAAATTTGGTCAGCTATTTTTGAAGAATTTAACGTAAAAAATGTATTTTTCAATAAAGATTATGAGCCTTATGCAAAAAATAGAGATGAGAAAATAAAGTTGCTTTGCAAACAAAAAAATATTGAATGCATCACTTATAAAGATCAGGTTATTTTTGAAGAAGCTGAAATAGTGAAAGCAGACGGATTGCCGTATAGTGTTTATACGCCCTACAAAAATAAATGGCTGGAGAAATTTAGGGCGAATGGACTTGTTGCATATAAATCGGAAAGTTTCAATGACAATTTCTTCAAATCTAATTTTACATTTCCATCTTTAATAGATATTGATTTTGAAGAAAGCGACATTAAAGTATTGCCGTCCAACTCCAAATGCATCAAAAACTACCAAGATATACGAGACATTCCTTCCGAAGAAACTTCTAACGCTTCTGTTTTTTTGCGTTTTGGAACCATAAGCGTGCGCAAGCTGGTTAATTATGCCAGTAAAACCAATGAAATTTATTTAAGTGAATTAATTTGGCGTGAATTTTTTATGCAAATCCTTTTTCATTATCCAAAAGTTGTGAATGAAAATTTTAAATCGAAATACAATTTTATTCCCTGGAAAAATAATGAAGCCGAATTTAAAAAGTGGTGTGAAGGAAAAACTGGTTATGCAATAGTTGATGCGGGAATGCGTCAATTAAATAAAACAGGTTATATGCACAATCGCGTTAGAATGATTACGGCAAGTTTTTTATGCAAACACTTATTAATTGACTGGCGTTGGGGCGAAGCTTATTTTGCTTCAACATTGCTCGATTTTGAACTGTCATCAAATAACGGTAATTGGCAATGGGTGGCCGGCACGGGTTGTGATTCGGCGCCTTATTTCAGGGTTTTTAATCCGCTAACGCAGCAACAAAAATTTGATCCCGATTTTAAATACATCAAAAAGTGGATTCCCAATTTTAACACTGTCGCAATTCCTGAAATTGTGGAACATAAATTTGCCAGAGATCGTTATTTAAACGCAGTTAAAAGTAGCTTTTTTCCATAATATTTGCGATTCTTCTGGCTTACTCTCTTGCGGATTTAAGCTTCTTTTTTGAAACATAAAAATTTATTTTATGCATCAAAAATCATCACTATTTACGTAATAATTAAATTTGCTGTCTAATATTTTTCATTTCCTTATAAAAGAAGGTTAAAATAGGCAATTCCATAAATTTTTTATTTCAGTGGCCCCAAATCGGAAGAAATATTCCGTTTTAATAATGTTGTAAAACGGCACGCTTCAATTTATGATGATAAAAAATATTTTTAAAATATTAAAATACAATCATTTACAAATGGTATTTGTATTGGTTCTAAATAATTTTATCGCCTAATTTGCTGACATATATCATTATAAATACTACTTTATTGCCATAATTTTACAGCATAAATTTGAATAGTTAATTATATTATTTATAAAATAAGGGAATTTAAAAAAACTTTATTTTGTAAATTTTTCAGAGTAAATATAACGTAAGATGAAACAAGAAAGTGTAAAACTAATTTGTGATGCCAATGAAGCTGTAGCGATCATTGCGCACAAAACCAACGAAGTATGTGCAATTTATCCAATCACGCCATCATCCCCAATGGGTGAACATGCGGAATTGTACAGTTCAAAAGGCAAAACCAATATTTGGGGTAATATTCCTCGCATTGTTGAAATGCAAAGTGAAGGTGGCGCTGCCGGAGCCGTTCACGGTTCACTTCAAGGAGGTGCTTTAACCACTACATTTACGGCTTCACAAGGATTGTTGTTAATGATACCTAATATGTATAAAATTGCGGGTGAATTATTGCCAGCCGTAATCCATGTGGCCGCAAGGACAGTTGCTACTCATGCATTGTCAATTTTTGGTGATCATTCAGATGTTATGGCAACCCGCGCAACAGGATTCTCTATGTTATTTGCAGGTTCAGTTCAAGAAGCGCACGATTTTGCCTTAATATCACAAGTAGCGACATTAAAAAGTAAAGTGCCATTTTTAAATATTTTTGACGGATTTAGAACGTCCCACGAAATTTCCAAAATCGACGGAATTCCTGATGATGTCATAAAAGCAATGATGCCGGAAGAGGAAGTGATGAAACATAAAAAACATTCTTTAGATCCAGATAATCCTGTGATTAGAGGTACGGCGCAAAACCCGGATGTTTTCTTTCAAGCCCGTGAAGCAGCCAATAGATATTACAATAATGTACCGGGAATAGTTCAAAATACAATGGACGAATTCTACAAACATACCGGCAGAAAATACAGTTTGTTCTATTATATTGGTCATCCTGAGGCTGAAAAAGTAATCGTAATTATGGGTTCAGGCGATGGCGCCATTAGAGAAACTATTGACACTTTGGTTGAAAATGGCGAAAAAGTAGGCGCATTGATTGTTCGTTTATACCGTCCATTCTCTGTATATGACTTTATTGAAAAATTGCCTAAAACCGTGAAAAAAATTGCGGTATTGGACAGAACAAAAGAACCAGGTGGTGTTGGAGAACCTTTGTATTTAGATGTGGTCACATCATTTGTTGAAATGGGTGATTCTATGCCAACAATTGTAGGCGGACGATACGGACTTTCTTCAAAAGAATTTACGCCAGCCATGGTTAAGGGAATTTATGATGAATTGGATAAAAATTCACCAAAAAACCATTTCACTATTGGTATTAATGATGATGTAACCCATACAAGCTTAACGTATGACAATAGTTTCAAAACTAAAAAAGATACGTTTGATTGTATGTTTTACGGATTGGGATCAGATGGTACAGTGGGTGCGAATAAAAATTCCATTAAAATTATTGGGGAAACTACTGATAATTTTGTTCAGGGATATTTTGTGTACGACTCTAAAAAGGCCGGTGCCCAAACAGTTTCGCATTTGCGTTTTGGCCCAGAACCAATTTATTCAACCTATTTAATCAACAAAGCAAATTTTATCGCTTGCCATCAAACAAGCTTTATCTATAAATATGATGTTTTAGAACACATAAAAAAAGGAGGTACATTTTTATTGAACACACCTCATTCAAAATATAAAGTTTGGACTGAATTGCCAAGCACAATGCAACGCAGAATTATTGATAATGATATTGATTTTTATGTAATTGATGCCACAAAAGTAGCACAGGAAGCAGATCTCGGTAAAAGAACAAATACCATTTTACAAACTTGTTTCTTTGCCATATCAGGCGTGCTTCCTAAAGATGAAGCAATCAAAAAGATTAAAAATGCCATTGTAAAATCGTATTCCCATAAAGGAGATGCCGTTGTGCAAATGAACTTTAATGCAGTTGACAAATCATTGGAGAATCTTCAAAAAGTTGAATATCCTTGCCATACTACAAATAATGATGGTTTAATTCCAATGATGACTGAAAATGCCGATGATTTCGTGAAAGAAATTTTAGGAACTATTTTAGCGGGTAGAGGTGATTCTTTGCCGGTAAGCGCATTTTCTGTAGATGGAACTTTCCCAACAGGAACAACACAATATGAAAAACGAGGAATTGCAGATTTTGTGCCAGTATGGGATGATGCAGATCTTTGTACACAGTGCAATAAATGTGTAAGCATTTGTCCGCACGCTGCAATTAGAGCTAAAGTTGTTGCCAATGAGTTATTAATCGATGCACCTGAATCATTAAAAAGCGTACCCGCAAAAGGTAGGCCATTTAACAGTGAAAAAGAAAGTTATGTGTTACAAGTTTCGCCTTTAGACTGTACTGGTTGCGATTTATGTGTCGCTGTTTGTCCAGCCGAAAGCAAAGAAGTTCCGGGCACTTTTGCAATTAATTTGACCGAATTGCGTAATGTGCAGGAAGTTGAAACTGTAAATTGGGATTACTTTATTAATTTGCCGGATTATGACAGAAAGGAATTGGTAACTAGCACAGTTAAAGGGTCACAGTTTTTAGAACCGTTATTTGAATTCTCCGGAGCTTGTTCCGGATGTGGCGAAACACCATACATTAAGTTAATTACCCAATTATACGGAGACAGTATCTTAATTGCAAATGCAACAGGTTGTTCTTCAATATATGGAGGTAATTTACCAACAACGCCCTATAAAACTAATAAGGACGGCCGCGGTCCGGCTTGGGCCAACTCGTTGTTTGAAGACAATGCAGAGTTTGGTTTGGGTATGCAATTGGCATTGACTAAAAAGCAAGAAATAGCAGTAGATTTATTAAAATCTTTAGAAAGTAAAATAGGCAGTACCATAGTAAATAACATACTAAACAATGCTGAAGAAAACGAAACGCTAAAAGAACAAAAAATAAATCAAATTGAGGAACTAAACGAAATTTTAGATTCCATTGATACTTATGAAGCTAAAAAACTAAGAAACCTTTCTGAATACTTGCGTAAAAAAGCAGTTTGGATATTTGGTGGCGACGGTTGGGCTTACGATATTGGATATGGCGGTTTAGACCACATATTTTCATCAGGCGAAAATGTAAATATTTTAGTGATGGATACTGAAGTTTATTCAAATACCGGAGGACAAGCTTCTAAAGCTACACCAATGGGCGCAAGTGCCAAGTTCGCAATTTCCGGGAAAATAGCTTCTAAGAAAAGTTTAGCCCTGCAAGCGGTTTCTTATGGAAATGTTTATGTTGCCCAAATCGCCATTGGCGCTAAAGACAACCAAACGCTGAAAGCAATTGAAGAAGCTGCGGCTTATCCTGGACCATCATTAATTATTGCTTATTCTCATTGTGGGGAACACGGTTACGATTTGAAAGATGGCGCCAAACATCAAGAAAAAGCGGTAGAAACTGGTTACTGGCCATTATTTAGATTTAATCCTTTAGCGGAAAAGGGCAAGAAATTTAAATTGGATTCTAAAACGCCTTCTGCTCCATTAAGTGAATTTATGTATATGGAAACTCGTTTTACAAGGGTTGTAAATGAAAATCCTGTATTTGCGAAAGAACTATTGGACAAAGCACAAGAACAAGTTGATGTTCAATGGGAAAGATTAGAATTATATAAAAATTTATAAATTAAGTTAATTTAAAAGTGTCAGGTATGTTTTGCCTGACACTTTTTTTTATACCTTTAATTGTTGGTGCAAATGATAAATTTTTATAAAAAGTTTTGAGTTTACAAGTATCAATAAATTTTTATTTTCTTTAGTGTCATTAAATAAAAAACTAAACAATGAAATCAAGATCAGAAGCTTTTTTTAAAGAAGCATCCAAAAAATTAAAATCGGCAAAAGAGGAATTATTTAAACCTGCTGAAGATATTGTTAGTTATTCTGTATGTAAAAACGCGCAGTTTGCCATTGAAAACTTTCTAAAAGGGTATTTAACCAAAAACAATATCGAGTTAGAGCAAAACGAAACAATCAATTCTTTGTATGATAAATGCGTAAGCATCGATATAAATTTTAAAACGATAGACTTAAGTGCAATCGGTTGTAAAAATCACCCAATAGATTCACGTTATTGTTCAGAAATTAATTCGGTAAGCGCCTGTTTTGATACAGCTGACAGCATTGACACCTATCTGAGAAAAAATAAAATCGTATAAAACCTGATTCTTTTTTTGGTTTGAGAAAGCAAAAAACTTACTGTACATTTGTATAAAATAAATATGCAATGAATTATATTTTATTTGATGGAACAGTCCGTAAATCACTTTTGCCATTAACCTACACAAAACCAGTCGCCGATTTACGAATAGGAATCCTTACCATTCGTGAAAAATGGGAATCTTATTTGGGTTTTACCACAACCACACTTACTGAAGACTATTTAGAAGAAAAATTTCCGATGGTGGAAATGGAGCAAAACGTTATGATTAATGCTTCTTTTTTGCCAACACTTTCCTTAGTGGAAAAAATAATGGAACTGAAAGAAAATCAGGCTATTTTTAAAGGTGAAGAAGTTATCGCTTTTTTTACGGTTAATTCACAAGAAACTGTGAATTTTGATCAATACGAGCAACTTGAGTTTGAATCGGAAGTGCTTCAAATTAAAAATACCTGGGATTTATTTTCTTTTAATGAAATTGCTTTAAAAGCCGATTTTGAATTGATAACTGAAGGACGAAAATCGCAGCCAATCCCAGAAGGCGTCCGTTTTATAAATAAAGAAAATATTTTTATAGAAGAAGGTGCAGAAATTTTATTTTCAGTCTTAAATGCCAGTAAAGGACCAATTTATATTGGAAAAAATGCCTTGGTGATGGAAGGCAGTTTAATTAGGGGGCCTTTTGCCATGGGAGAAAATTCTGTGGTAAAAATGGGTGCGAAAATTTATGGAGCCACCACAATTGGACCTTATTGTACCGTTGGAGGAGAAATAAATAATTCTATTTTATCCGCTTACTCAAACAAAGGACATGACGGATTTTTAGGTAATTCTGTATTAGGTGAATGGTGTAATATTGGAGCCGACACAAACAATTCAAATTTAAAAAACAATTATAGCGAAGTGCGATTGTGGAATTATGAAACCGAAAATTTCGCCAAAACCGGATTGCAATTTTGTGGTTTAATTATGGGCGACCATTCTAAATGTGCCATTAACACCATGTTTAACACAGGAACAGTGATTGGCGTAAGCGCAAATATCTACGGAAGTAATTTTCCGAGAAATTTTATTCCTTCTTTTAGTTGGGGAGGCGCCGCAGGTTTTTCAACTTATCAGCTCGACAAAGTTAATGAAACTGTAAAATTGGTTATGAAAAGGAGGAATGTTGATTTTGATGAGAAAGAAAAACGCATTTTGGAATATGTTTTTGATATTACCGAAAAGTATAGAAATTCTTTTGATTAAATAAAAAAAGCCCAATTAAAATGGGCTTTTTTATGGGATTTGAATTTAAAATCAACTTTGTAACTAATCAGTACTTAAAGTGCCTAAAGTTTGAAGTACTTAAAGTTAAAAAAAAGGGATTTTTACGAAGTAAAACAGTTTCAATGATATTAGAAATA
>PHDE01000030.1 GCA_002842505.1 Bacteroidetes bacterium HGW-Bacteroidetes-3
CAGTGCCAAGCCTCCTCATTTATCGGTTCTCCAACAGTTCCCAAAACTTTTATGGAACTTAAATCGTTTCTTTGCGTCATTTCATTTCCTTGGGCTGCCAAAGCTCTAATGGCTGTTGGAGCTGTATAGAATTGATTTACCTTGTACTTTTCAACAATTTGCCAAAAACGACTATAATCTGGATAAGACGGAATTCCCTCAAACATTAGTGTTGTTGCTCCAGCTGATAACGGGCCATATACAATATAAGAGTGACCAGTAATCCAACCAACATCTGCTGTACAGAAATAAATATCACCGTGTTCATATTGGAAAACATTCTTAAAACTATGCGCTGTTTGTACCATATAACCCGCACATGTATGCACCATACCTTTTGGTTTTCCTGTTGAACCAGAAGTATAAAGTATAAACAACATATCTTCCGCATCCATAATTTCAGCAGGGCAATTGGCATTTACTTTCTCCAATTCCTTATGCCACCAAATATCACGGCCTTCTTTCATAACAACTTTGCCATTAACTCTATTTAATACAATAGATGTTTCGATGGTTGGACAAGTTTCCAGCGCTTCATCAACGATACTTTTAAAATCAACTGCTTTGTTGCCTCTAAAAACACCATCAGAAGTCAATAGCATTTTACATTCTGCATCATTGATTCTTGTTGAAAGTGCCACTGATGAAAATCCGGCAAATACAACGGAATGTATTGCCCCTATTCTTGCGCAAGCCAATAAAGCGATAGCAAGTTCTGGCACCATTGGCATATATATACAAACCCTGTCCCCTTTCACCACACCATTGTTTTTCAACACATTGGCAAATTTACAAACTTCCGCGTGCAACTCGTTATAGGTTAAAATCCTATTTGCTTCATCCGGATTGTTAGGTTCCCAAATAATGGCGTTATCATCACCTCTTTTTTCTAAATGACGGTCTAAACAATTTTCTGTGATATTTAATTTAGCGCCTTTAAACCATTCAAATTTTGGCGTATCCCATTCATATTCAACCACTTTATCCCATTTTTTGCGCCATGTAAAAGTATCTGCAATTTGGGCCCAATAACCTTCCGGATCATTAACGCTGTGTTGGTAAGATTTATAATATTTTATAAATGAATCTATACGTAAATCGGCCAAAGTTTGTTTTTCTTCTTCAGTGGCATGTTCAAATATTCCAATTTTGAAAAGTTTAAACTCATGGATAATTTCTTCAATAATTTCTGGATCATCAATGGTTGAAGGAATGGTATATTCAACGCCATCAGCCATATTTCGCAATAATTTCCGAAGAATTTTTCCTGAACGTGTTTTCGGCAACCGCTTAACTATCAGCACCTTCTTTAGAGACGCAACAGGCCCTATAACCCTTCTAACTTCATTTACAATATTGTACTCCAATTCAAAACCTGAAACATAATCGCCCGATTTTAATACCACCAAAGCCAAAGGGACTTGTCCTTTTAAAGCATCCTCAATACCAAAAACGGCACATTCAGCAACCGACTTGTTTGAAGAAACAATTTCTTCCATTTCCGCAGTTGACAATCTATGTCCCGCAACATTAATGACATCATCTACACGACCCGTGATAAAAACATAGCCATCCTCATCAATATATCCACCATCGCCGGAAAAATAATAGCCATCAAATCGTTTTAAATAACCTTCTATAAAACGTTCTGTATTTCCCCAAATATTAAGCATATTTCCTGGAGGCAACGGCAACTTAACGGCAACCAATCCTTCTTCATTTGCACCAACTTGTTTCCCATCATTATTTAAGATTTGAATATTGTAACCGCCAACTGGTTTAGCGGCTGAGCCAGGTTTTACCGGCAATGCTTCCAACCCCATCATATTGGAAACCATTGGCCAACCCGATTCTGTTTGCCACCAATGGTCAATCACCGGAATTTGTAAATGTTCTTCCAACCAATGCAACGTTGCGGCATCGCAGCGTTCACCCGCTAAAAATTGGTATTTCAAACAACTTAAATCGTACATTTTCAGCAATTCGCCATCAGGATCTTCTTTTTTAATTGCCCTAATCGCGGTTGGTGCGGTAAACATCACTTTTACGTTATTTTCGCTGATAATTCTCCAAAATGTACTTGCATCTGGTGTTTTTACCGGTTTTCCTTCAAAAATAATAGTTGTATTTCTGTTGATAAGCGGTCCGTAAACAATATAACTATGTCCAACAACCCAACCAACATCAGAAGCCGCCCAAAAAGTATCGCCTTCTTCAACACCATAAATATATTTCATGGAATATTTTAAGGCAGTTGCATAACCGCCGGTATCGCGTAAAATACCTTTTGGTTTTCCTGTAGTTCCTGAAGTGTATAAAATATATAAAGGATCTGTTGAATCCATCTCAACACAATCAACAGGTTCAGAAGCTTTTACCAATTTTTTATAACTAACGTAACGTTCTGTTTTAGGATTTACAGCCCCCAAATTACGTTGATAAACAATTACTTTTTCGACTTTATGCGTGGCTTTTTGCACCGCTTCATCAACCAAAGGTTTGTAGGCAATTAATCGGTCAACCTCCATTCCCGATGTGGCCGTAATAATAACTTTTGGTTTACAGTCGTCTATTCTAATTGCCAATTCATGAGGCGCAAAACCGCCAAAAACAACTGAATGTATAGCTCCAATACGTGCGCAAGCCAACATACTGAATGCTGCGTGCGGAATCATTGGCATATAAATAATAACGGTATCTCCCTTTTTTACGCCCAAATCACGAAGTCCTCCCGCCAAACGGGAAACCTGTCTTTTAACCTCGTTATAAGAATAATTGATTCGCTGTTGCGTAACCGGAGAATCATACACAATGGCGGTTTGTTCTCCAAACCCGGCATCAACATGTTTGTCAACTGCCAAATAGCAAATATTTAGTTTTCCGTCTTCAAACCAACGATCAAAACCATTTTCATCTTTAGATAATATAGTTGTTGGCTTTTTAAACCACTTTATATTATTGGCTTGTTCTCCCCAAAACGCTTCCGGGTTTTCAATACTGTTGTTGTAATGTTTTTGATAACTCATAATTACTTGTTTTTTTTGTTAAACAATCCAAACCATGCTGGATTTAAAAATTTAATTTTAATCAATGCCCACAGCACAAATAATGTAAACAGTCCCATAATAAGTGAACTAAATGCACCAATTTGAAATAATGATTCAATATATATTCTGCCAAATATGGTAATGATAACATAAATAGTGATCACAATATCTGAAGTTCTGCTTCCTAATTTATAATTCATTTATTTTTTATTTAAAAGTTCTTTAACTTCTTTTACCAAATTTTTTATGGCAAAAGGTTTTGATATGTACTTATCAGCGCCTAATTGTAATCCCAATTCTATATCCGATGCTTTATTTTTTGCGGATAGAAAAATGACTTTAATTTTTCTTAAAGATTCACTGTCTTTTAAATAATTAAGCACCTGATAACCATCAACATTCGGCATCATAATGTCCAACAAAATAATATCCGGTATCGTATTTTCCACAATTTCAATGGCTTCCGCACCGTCACGGGCAATAAATACTTCAAAATCTTCTTTTTTAAAGATGTATTCCAGAGACATTACAATGTTAGGCTCATCATCAACTATTAATATCTTTTTCATCATATTTTGTATTTAACGGTAAGGTAAAAGTTAATCTCGCCCCTTGAGGATTGATGTTTTCGGCCCATATTTTACCATTGTGACTTTCAATAATTTGTTTGCTGATTGCCAAACCCAGTCCACTTCCTATTGGTTTTAACAAAGTTTGATTTTTAGATTGATAAAATTTATTAAAAATTGAAAACAATTCGTCTTTTTCAATTCCTTTACCATTGTCTTCAACAGCTATTTCAACTTTATTTTGATTTACATAAGTTGAAATTTTAACTTCCCCATTTTCTTCATTTGAAAATTTAAAGGCATTCGACAATAAATTGACAATTACTTGCTGAATCCTGTCTTCATCATAAACTATCTCAACATCATTAATTTCTTCCAAACTAATTTTAATTCCTTTATTTACAGCCAATTGCCTAAATGGATTAATAGATTTTAAAATGGTGTTTCTAATGGAATTAGGGTTTAAATTAAATTTTTCTTTTCCCGTGGCTAATTTTTCCAGGTCTAAAATGTTGTTAATTAGCCTGCTTACTCTTTCGCTTTCGCTCACAATACTTGATAAAAATTTCTTTTTTGTGGGATTATCAATTTCATCGTCCGCCAATAATATTTCAGAAAGTGCTCTTATTGAGGTGATTGGTGTTTTTAATTCATGCGCCACTGTGTCCAAAAACTCATCTTTTTGCTTATCCCTTTCTTTTAGTTCTTTGTTAGATTCTTTAGCTTTTTGGGTTTCATCTAAAATATTCAACACTTCGGTCAGACTTATTTCTTCTTCTTTTACAACAGAAGCGATTAAAATTCTTGCTGAAGCACTTCCAATGCTTCCGGTTAAGAGTTTTTCAGAAAAATTTACCAAACGGGCATCTGCAAATTGTGTTTTTTTGTCAATGTCATACTTCATAAAAAATAAATTCAACGCTCTTTCAGTTCTGCCTTCCCCCAAAAAACGGGTTAAAACTTTTCTGATATCACGCACATAAGCTTCTCCTTTCCATACATAAGCGCCTTCCTGCAAGGCTGCATATTTAGTGCTGTCAACAAACATTTCGGCAAAATTTCGTTCTCTATAACTTCCCAATTTATTTACAGAAACAAATGAATAAATAATGGCATTAAAAAACAGGCTCCAAAAAAAAGCATGGGTTACCGGTTCAAAAATTTGCAATCCGAACAGCTCATAAGGTTTAAAAATATTGACACCAAACAATCCCTCATCCACAAAAGATGACGCTATTGACTGTGACTCAAAGGTTAGCGGAATTAATAAGGTATAAACAGTGATCAAAAATCCAGCGATGATCCCATATTTGGCACCTTTCGAAGAACCTCTTCTCCAAAACAACCCACCAAAAAAAGCAGGAGCCAATTGGGCAATTAACACAAAAGATATCAATCCGATGGAAACCAAAGAGCGATCTAACGTAAATCCTTTATAGAAAAAATAAGCGATAATGATCAAAGAAAAAATTGCAATTCGCCTAATATTTTTAATTGATTCCGTATTTTCATCAGATTCAGCTTCACTAAATCTCCTTAAAAATCCATACGGAATAATTAAGTTGTTGCTTAACATGGTAGCCAATGCCAACGATGAAATGACCACCATGGAAATTGCCGCTGAAAATCCGCCCAAAAATACCAACAAAGCCAAAAACTCATTATTATTGCTTAACGGCAACAACAAAGTAAATAAGTCGGCATCTACCTGTTGATTTTGAAATATTATATTTCCTCCCCAAGCGATAAAGATCACAAAAACATTAAAGAGCAATAAATACAATGGAAACAGCCAAATTACCTTTTTTAAATATTTTTCCCTTTCGTTTTCAATAACCGTCACCTGAAACTGCCTAGGCAATAAAACAATGGCAATCATGGACAATAAACTAAGTAAAAACCAATTGAAGCCTCCATTTAAACCATCAATAGTTTGCTGGGTTTCAAAATTGGGCAATACCGAAGCCTTGTTATAAATGTCACCTGGGCCATTAAATAAATAAAACGTCACATAAAATCCAATGACAAGAAAAAATACCAGTTTAATAACAGATTCTAAGGCAATTGCAGTAATTATTCCTTTATGGCGTTCAGACGCATCTGTATGTTGCGTGCCGAAAAATGCAGCAAAAGTTGCCAATAAAATGGCAATATAAAAAGTTGTGTCATCTAAAATAGAAATTGGCGAAATCTTGTGGTTGGTAATTACGTTAAAAGTTTCAGAAATAGCCTTTAATTGCAATGATATATAAGGCACAATTGCTATAACGCATACAAAAGTGACCAAAGCTCCCAAAAAACGATCATTTCCGTAACGCAAAGAAATAAAATCGGCCAAAGTCGATATTTTGTTTCCTTTTGAAATTCTAATGATTTTACGCATTAAAATGACCCAAGTGGGGATAATAATGATAGGACCTAAATAAATAGTCAAAAATTTCAGGCCGGATGTTGCCGCCAAACCAACACTGCCATAATAAGTCCAGGCGGTGCAGTATACAGCCAATGAAAGTGTATAAACATAGGGATTGTTAACCCACCTGCTTTTTGAATTTTTTTCAGCCCAATAAGCCACATAAAAAATGACGGCCAGATAAACCAATATTACAAATATCACCAAAAAGCTACTCATAATATTTTTTTAAGATGACATAAGAAACAATAATGCTAACAATCCAAATAAAAAAAACATAAAAATAGAGCAAAGGAAAACCCATAAAAGTTGTGCTACTGTTGAATATTAATATGATTGGAATATTAAATAAACACAATAACAGTAATGATAATACTATTAACTTTTGTTGGTGCCTTTTTTTCACTATTTGTTATATTGGTTCTAAATATAATAAAAACAGCACTACAAATAATATAGTGCTGTTTTATTAATAAACTTTTTACTAATGAGCAGCTTGTGCCGCTTCTACTCCTGACGGAATTCTGATATGTTCAACAATTTCTTGAACATGCTGAGGTGGTGCAGGCGTTAACCTGGAAACAATTACAGAAAAAATAAAGTTTACTGTCATTGCGACAGTTCCAAAACCTTCAGGGGAGATTCCTCCATTTCCAAAATTAAACCACCAGTCTTTTGCAAGTCCGGCTACGGCTTCTTTTCCTCCATCAAAAATTCCAAATTTGAATTTCAACATATAGAATAACATTAAAGAAATCCCAATAATCATACCGGTGATTGCACCTTCTTTGTTCATACGCTTGTCAAAAATTCCCAATAAAATAGCTGGGAAGAATGATGCTGCTGCCAAACCAAAGGCGAGCGCCACAACCGCGGCGACAAATCCCGGTGGGTGAATTCCAAACCAACCTGCAATAAAAACGGCTACACCAGCACTTATGCGTGCTGCCAATAGTTCCCCTTTTTCAGAAATACTTGGATTGATCATTTTTTTAATTAAATCGTGTGATATTGATGAAGCAATTACCAACAACAAACCTGCTGCTGTTGAAAGTGCTGCCGCCAATCCACCAGCTCCAACCAATGCAACTACCCAGTTAGGCAAATTTGCAATTTCAGGATTGGCAAGTACCATAATATCATTGTCAATTGTTAACTCATTTGCATCTTTATCAGCTACATATTGTACTACACCATCGCCATTTTTATCATCAAATTTCAGTAATCCAGTTTTCTCCCAATTGCCAAACCATTGTGGCAATTCTTCATATTTTGTATTGCTGACCGTTTGAATCAATTTTGTTCTTGCAAAAACCGCCACTGCAGGTACTGTTGTATAAAGAATTGAAATAAATAACAAAGCCCAGCCAGCTGAGATCCGTGCATCTTTTACTTTTGGTACCGTAAAGAAACGTACAATTACGTGAGGCAATCCTGCTGTACCAACCATTAAGGCAAAGGTTATTGCAAATACGTCAATCATTGATTTACTGCCCGAAGTATATTCATGGAATCCAAGTTCTGTTGATAATCCATCCAATTTATCCAGCAAATAAATGCCGTCTTCACCAGCACTTCCAAATCCTAATTGAGGAATAGGGTTTCCGGTCATTTGAAACGAAATAAAAATTGCAGGCACCATAAAAGCGAATATCAATACACAATATTGTGCCACTTGCGTATAGGTAATTCCTTTCATACCGCCTAATACGGCATAAAAGAAAACAATTGCCATACCAATGTAAACACCTGTATTAATATCAACTTCCAAATATCTTGAAAATACAATTCCTACGCCTCGCATTTGTCCGGCAACATAGGTAAATGAAACAATCAATGCGCAAACTACCGCAACAATACGGGCAGTTTTAGAATAATACCTGTCCCCAACAAAATCAGGCACCGTAAATTTTCCAAATTTTCTTAGATAAGGTGCCAGTAAAAGTGCCAAAAGCACATAACCGCCAGTCCATCCCATAATATATACCGCTCCATCATATCCCGTAAACGAAACAATACCCGCCAAAGATATAAATGATGCGGCAGACATCCAGTCGGCTGCTGTAGCCATTCCATTCATAACAGGATGCACACCGCCGCCCGCTACATAAAATTCTTTTGAAGTTCCTGCTCTGGCCCAAATTGCAATTCCTATATAAAGAGCAAATGAAAGTCCGACAAGTATCCAAGTCCATGCTAATATTCCCATGATGTATATTTTTTAAAGTTAATAATTATTCGTGAACGCCATATTTTTTATCTAAGGTATTCATCAATTTTACATAGACGAATATTAAGATAACAAATACATACATTGACCCTTGTTGAGCAAACCAAAAGCCCAGTTTAAAACCGGCAAATCTGATGGTATTTAACTCTTCCACTAAAAAGATTCCGAACACGTAGGAAACTAAAAACCAGATACCTAGCAATATTGCCAAATATTTTAGATTTTCTTTCCAATATGCTTTCATGTTTTCTTTTGACATAATAAATTGGTTTTAAAAGTTATAAATTGCGGTTGTTAATAATCTAAAATTGTTTACGGAATCTACTCCAGTAGTTGACAAATCGCCATTACTGTCAATAGATCCATATTGTGCACTGGTAAATTCACCTTCAATGCCTATTTTTAATTTTCCTGATTTCCATCCAATTCTTGGCGCAATTCTAAAAGCACTTTCAACACTGTTTCCTAAGAATCCATTTGTGTAAGTAATTGGCTCCCCAAAACCATCATTTTTTGTATAACCTCCAAATATTCCCCATTCCATTGTTGGAGAAAAATCGGCATTAAATTCAGTCCAAGCAGAAAATGTGTCGTTATTTACGAAATCTCCATTTGTTGCGGTTCCAAAACCACCAATTTGTAATACGTCAGACATATTTTGTCCATAAATACCTTCAGCTTTCCATGTTACCTTTCCTAATTTTGTTCTAAAATAGCCAATAAAAGCAGTGCTTGTTAAATTATCTGATCCAAGAGCTGGTCTAGATGATTTAAAATTTACGCCAAAACCACCTAAAATATCTTTTACTGAACCAAATTGCAATTGGGCATGAAGTTGCGGAATTCCAGATTGACTAACACTGGCGCCTCTTGTTTGGAAATCTCTCTCTGTAAAAAGTACACCAATAAATTTAACTTTTCCTTTGGTGGTAAGCCTCAATTGAGGGTTTCTGGAAAATGGCGCAAATGGAACCCCTGTATTAAAGGAATAAACATCTGGAAATACAGCGGTCACAAACATTGGATGCCAATACTGGCCCATTAAAATCTCCACCTTGTCATTTGATAATTGTACAAAGGCATGCCTTAATCTAAAACCATTAACATCATCAAGTCCAGACCCAGAATTTCCGAAAAAATCGGCCTCGATTACTCCGGATGTTTTCATTCCAAAAAAGTCAGGACCAGTAATGCCTGCTTTTAAACGAGATTGGATTGATAAAATGTTAAAGTTGGTTTGGTCATTCACATCTTCACCATTCACTATACTCTCTGGCTTTGGCAAAACCATGAAATGTCCTTCTCTCGAATTGGTTGTTTGACGAGTATCAAACATATAGTCGGTCTTCACAAAACCACTCCATTTGACCCCGAAATTTGGTGTGGCGTCGGTCGCCTGACCGTAACTGTAGTAGGTTAATCCTAAGAGTAGAATTAACAAAACTGAAAGCTTTTTTTTCATAAAAATAAATTTGGTTAATTAATTATATTTTTTGCTAAATCAATAATTTTAGCCATTACAATATGAAAAGAAAAATGCGGGAGATAAAATTTAATATATATAAATGTAAATTAATATAGTTATCCTTTAAACCGTTCCCAACGAATTAACATAAATTTATCGCCAAGTTCAGTGACAATAACACCTGCGCCAATTAAATTTTTATTTGTAGAGAAATATTTGGCTAGTTCAGAGGCGTTTAAAATTTTGTAGGTAGAATGATATTCAAAACTATATGGACGTTTTACGTTGTATTTTTTAACCCAATTGATGATGCTCACGTGCGAAATTCCCAAAATGCGTTCAATTTCCCGGTAACTCAAACCCTCCAAATATAGCTGCAAAGCCTTATTCACATAATAGGAATCAATTTGTTTACCAACTTTATTTACCGTAAAATAATAGTTGCATTTCTTACATTTATAGCGTTGTCTGTCATTTATTACACCACTTTTAACATATTCGCCGGAACCGCAATTTGGACAGCTTTCAATTTTCATATATATTATTTTTGCATAAATATACTTAATTAGCACAATAAATCAAAATTAATTGGGAGTTTTTAACAGCAACTTCCCAAAACTCCCTTTATTTTATTGAAGATTCGTCAAATTACTTAATGATTCCCTTGATTTAATACAATTCTAACATTAGGTCAAATATTTAATGATATTTCATTCAATAAAATCAATTTCCAAAAAATTTATTTATATTTTTATAGTTAGATCTCTTAAAAATTTTGTTTTAAATTATCTTTATTGGCAAACATATTTGTAACTTTCATTGTTGAATAATTAATTTTTTAACGTAAAATTTAAATATTTAATTATTTTCAATGATTCATAACTTTTTATAGTGTTATTACAACGTTTTCGTAATTATTTTATACTAAATACAAGTTTTGTCTTATTTTTGTAAAAATACATCAAACAAATTAAATGAAGAAACAGGGATTATATTTACCGGAATTTGAAAGAGATAATTGTGGTGCAGGATTTATTTGCAATTTAAATGGGGAAAAATCGAACAAAATAATACACGATGCTTTAGAAATCCTCATTAAGCTTGAACACCGCGGTGCAGTAAGTTCTGATGGAAAAACGGGTGATGGAGCCGGAATATTAATTGATATTCCACATGAATTTTTTGTAAAAAACACAACCTTTAGTTTGCCTAAACCAAAAGAGTATGCAGTAGGAATGGTGTTTTTGTCGCAAAATGAAAATCAGCTAAATTTTTTTAAAAATTGTCTTGAAACAGAAATAAAAAATCAAGGATTGGCCGTTTTGGGATGGCGAAAAGTTCCTGTAAACAAAACGCATCTTGGAAATATCGCCGCTAAAAACGAACCGGCAATTGAGCAAATTTTTATTGGAAAAAATAGACTTCCATTAACCGAAAATCAGTTCAACGCAAAATTATTTGCAGCCCGTAAAATCGCAGAACATAAGGTTGAAAATTCTAAATTATCCGACAGAAAAAAATTCTATTTGCCAAGTTTGTCAACAACAACGCTAATATATAAAGGACTTTTAATTCCTGAAGACATCAGAAATTATTATGTTGATCTTTCCAATCCCGATTTGGTTACCCGTTTGGCATTGGTACACCAACGATTTTCAACAAATACTTTTCCTTCCTGGGATTTGGCGCAGCCTTTTAGGTATATGTGCCACAATGGTGAAATTAACACGCTTCGCGGCAACATCAATAGAATGAAAGCACGTGAAGAATTGATGAAAAGTCCCATTTTTGGCGATGACATCAAAAAATTATTTCCCATTATTTTGGATGGAAAATCTGATTCGGCCTGTATGGATATGGTAGTGGAATTATTGCTGATGACTGAGCGTTCCTTGCCTGAAGTGATGATGATGATGGTTCCCGAAGCTTGGGAAAAAGACGCATCCATGAGCGATGAAAAAAAGGCATTTTATGAATACAACTCTTGTATTATGGAACCTTGGGACGGACCGGCATCCATTCCTTTTACAGACGGAAATTATATTGGAGCCTTATTGGACAGAAACGGATTGCGACCTTCAAGATACACCGTGACAAAAGACGGAAACGTCGTTATGTCTTCTGAAACAGGCGTTTTGGACATTAAACCTGAAAATGTTGTCCACCACGGGAGGTTAGAACCAGGGAAAATGTTTTTGGTGGATATGAATGCCGGCCGAATTATCAATGATGAAGAAATAAAACAAAAAATTGTTTCAGAAAAGCCTTACAGAAAATGGCTGAATAAAAATTTATTGCCATTGGCCGAAATTTCATACACCGGAAATAAAACACCAAAGGAAGAAATTGATTTGGTTTCGCGACAGAAAATATTTGGCTATACCATGGAGGAAATAAGCACCATTATTACCCCAATGGCAACCGGAGGAAAAGAAGCCATTGGCTCTATGGGAAATGATACACCTTTAGCTGTTCTATCAGACGAACCGCAATTGCTTTTCAATTATTTTAAACAGCTTTTTGCGCAAGTTACCAATCCGCCTTTAGATGGCATCAGAGAAGAAATTGTCACCGATTTTAGCTTGGCAATTGGAGGCGACAAAAATATTTTTGATATTTCGGAAGCGCAATGTAAAAAACTAAAAATTCAAAATCCGGTAATCTCAAATGCTGACATCAATAAATTAAAAAGCGTGGATCATCCCGATTTTAAATCCATTTCAATTTCTACGCTTTATGATATCACAAAAGGCTTAAATGGCATTGAGGCTGCTTTAAAAGATATGGTTAAGCAGGCTTATAAAGCGGTGTCTGAAGGATGTAATATTGTTATTTTAACAGATAGGAATGTTAATGAACATTATGCTCCCATACCAATTTTATTAAGTTGCTCTTACGTTGGCGGCCAATTAAGCAAAATGGGGCAACGCTCAAGTTTTGGTATTGTGATTGAATCGGCTGAACCGCGTGAGCCTCATCATTTCGCCACTTTATTTGGTTATGGCGCAAGTGCCGTTAACCCTTACATGATAAATGAAATCATTAGACAGCAAATAAAAGATGAGTTAATTGTTGGTATTTCCCCAGAAAAAGCAATTCAAAACTTCAATAAAGCTATCGCGCAAGGTGTTTTGAAAATTATGAATAAAATTGGAATTTCAACATTGCATTCTTATAGAGCTTCACAAATTTTTGAAATTTTAGGTTTAAGCAGCGCTTTTACAGAAGAATATTTTCCAAATACACCTTCAAGAATTGAAGGAATCGGTTTGTATGAAATTGAAAAAGAAATTTTCTTGCGTCACAGAAGTGCCTTTCCCCCTATTGAAATTGATGGAAACCTTCCATTAAAAATTGGCGGCGATTACCGTTGGAGAAGAAACGGCGAACGTCATCTGTTTAATCCGACTACGGTTGCAAAACTGCAACAGGCTGTTCGCACCAACAGTTATGAAAGTTATGAAGTTTACGCCAAAGCCATCAACGAACAAAGCGAAAATTTGATGACACTTCGGGGAATGTTTGAATTTAACAATTTAGATCCAATTCCGTTGGAAGAAGTTGAACCTTGGACAGAAATTGTAAAGCGTTTTAAAACTGGCGCTATGTCTTACGGTTCAATCAGCCAGGAAGCGCACGAAAATTTGGCGATTGCCATGAACCGTATTGGCGGAAAAAGCAATTCCGGAGAAGGCGGGGAAAACAAAAACCGATTTAGAAAAGATTTAAATGGCGATAGTCGAAATAGCGCCATTAAGCAAGTTGCATCGGGAAGGTTTGGCGTTTCCACCAACTATTTAACCAATGCAAAAGAAATTCAAATTAAAATGGCGCAAGGCGCAAAACCAGGTGAAGGCGGACAATTGCCAGCTGAAAAAGTATTGCCTTGGATTGCGGAATGCCGAAGTTCAACACCTTATGTTGGATTAATTTCTCCGCCTCCGCACCATGATATTTATTCCATTGAAGATTTGGCACAATTAATCTTCGACTTAAAAAACGCGAACAGAGAAGCCAGAATAAATGTAAAATTGGTGTCTAAAGTTGGCGTAGGAACCATTGCCGCTGGTGTTGCAAAAGCCAAAGCCGATGTAATTTTAATTTCGGGCTATGATGGCGGCACAGGCGCTTCCCCTTTAACTTCATTGCGGCACACAGGATTGCCTTGGGAACTTGGCATTGCTGAAGCACAGCAAACTTTGGTGTTGAATAATTTAAGAAACAGAGTGGTCTTGGAATGCGACGGACAACTAAAAACCGGGCGTGACGTTGCGATTGCCTGTTTATTGGGTGCCGAAGAATTTGGTTTTGCAACGGCTCCTTTGGTAGCTTCAGGATGTATTATGATGCGAAAATGCCATTTAAATACTTGTCCGGTTGGCATTGCGACACAAGATCCTGAATTACGTAAAAACTTTAAAGGAACACCAGAACACGTTATTAATTTTATGTATTTCGTCGCCAAAGAATTGCGTAAAATTATGGCGCAATTAGGCTTCAGAACCATCAACGAAATGGTGGGTCAAAGCCAAAAAATAAATGTAAACAAAGCTATTGACCACGCAAAAGCTAAAGGAATTGACTTATCTCCCATTTTACACAAACCAGAAACAAACAAACCATTATACAATACCGAATCCCAAAACCATGAGTTAGAAAATGTACTGGATTTTGACATACTTAGAATGGGACATCCAGCGATTTACAGAAAAGAAAAAATGTATTTAGAATTTCCCATCAAAAATACAGACAGAACCGTTGGCGCCATAGTGAGCAATGAATTGTCGAAAATATATGGTGACAATGGTTTGCCTGAAGATACTTTAAATATTAAGTTCAAAGGTTCTGCCGGACAAAGTTTTGGTGCTTTTGCGACCAAGGGATTGACCTTGCAAGTTGACGGAAATACCAATGATTATTTAGGCAAAAGCTTGTCTGGCGCAAAATTAATCATTAAAAAACCCGATAAAGCCACTTTTGCTTCAGAAGAAAATATTATTGTGGGAAATGTTTCGCTTTATGGCGCCATCAACGGGGAAGCCTACATTAACGGGATTGCCGGCGAACGTTTTTGCGTAAGAAATTCAGGAGCCATTGCAGTAGTTGAAGGCGTTGGAGACCATGGATGTGAATATATGACTGGCGGAAAAGTAGTGGTTTTAGGTAAAACAGGAAGAAATTTTGCAGCAGGAATGAGCGGTGGAATCGCCTATGTTTTTGATGTCAACAAAAAATTCAGAAATGGATTGTGCAATATGGAAATGGTTGACTTTGATGAAATTTATGAAGAGGATGAAAAAGAATTAAAACAATTGATAAAAAATCATTTTAAATATACCAATAGTGATTTGGCTTACAAATTTTTGAACGATTGGGAAAATTGCTTGCCACATTTTGTTAAAGTGATGCCAACCGATTATAAAAAAGCGTTGGTTAGAATTGAAAATGAAAATAGTATTAATGCAGCAACTGTTTAGGTATGGGAAAAGTAACCGGATTTAAAGAATTTGAAAGAAAAGATGAAACTTATACTTCTGTAAAAGAAAGAGTTCAACATTATAAAGAATTTACAGTTTCGTTGAAAACCGAAGAGGTGGAAAAACAAGGTTCACGTTGCATGGATTGCGGCATTCCATTTTGCCATAGCGCTTGTCCGCTAGGAAATTTAATTCCAGATTTTAACGACATGGTTCATGAGAAAAAATGGAAAAAAGCATTGGAAATTTTGCACTCCACCAATAATTTTCCCGAATTTACGGGCAGATTATGTCCAGCTCCCTGTGAACAAGCCTGTGTTTTAGGCATTATAAAACCAGCAATAACCATAGAAAATTTAGAAAAAAATATTGTTGAAATAGGATTTCAGGAAGGATGGATTTTACCCCAACCACCTAAAGAAAGATCAGGGAAGAAAGTTGCAATAATTGGCTCCGGACCTGCAGGTTTGGCCGCTGCGCAACAGTTAAACCGAGCAGGGCATTTGGTGACCGTTTTTGAGAGAGATGATGCATTGGGCGGATTGTTGCGCTACGGAATTCCAAATTTTAAATTAGAAAAGGAAATTATAGATCGAAGAATTGCTATTTTAAAAGAAGAAGGTATTGAATTCAAGACAAATATGAATGTAGGCGTAAATTATCCAGTTGAAAAATTGGACGATTTTGGCGCGGTTGTATTGTGTGGCGGTGCAACACTTAGCCGGGAACTGCCTGCAAAAGGCCATGAAATTAAAGGTGTGGTGCAAGCAATGACATTTTTAAAGCAGCAAAACAAAAGAAATGCGGGGATCTCAATAGAAGATGAAGAAATTTTTGCCACCGACAAAAACGTGATTGTAATTGGTGGTGGCGACACCGGTTCCGATTGTATTGGAACATCGAACCGTCACGGCGCAAAAAGTGTGACCAATTTTGAAATTATGCCAAAACCACCTTTAAACAGAAGTGAAACCACACCTTGGCCTTTTTGGCCGTTGAAACTTAAAACTTCAACTTCCCACGAAGAAGGCTGCGACAGAAACTGGCTTATTTCAACCAAAGAATTTATTGCTGATGAAAACGGAAATTTAAAAGCCTTAAAAACAGTGAATGTTGAATGGATTCTTAAACCGGGAGAAAGGCCAATTTTAAAAGAAATTGAAGGAACCGAAAAAATTTGGCCTTGCGAATTGGTGTTATTGGCACTTGGTTTTACGGGTCCGGAAGCAACATTAAGCGAACAATTGGGTATTAAAACCGATTTCAGAAGCAATTATATAGCTTCCGATACCGAATATCAAACAAATGTGCCCCATATTTTTACCGCTGGCGATATGCGAAGGGGACAATCCTTAATTGTTTGGGCAATTTCTGAAGGAAGGGAAGCCGCAAAAAAAGTAGATGAATATTTAATGGGTTACAGCAATCTGCCATCAAAAGGAAAAGGCGATTTAATTGGTGTTTAAATTTTTATCCTGAGAAAATATTAAGATTTAAAAAATCATCTTTTGTTATGCAAAAGATGATTTTTTTTGTAAATTTCAAATCAATGTACGATGTACGATGTACGATTTTTGATTTTAGATGTTGGATTTTGAATTAGAACTTGAACATTTAACACTTTAACTTTTAATATTTAATATTTAGCCTTTAATATTCAACTATAGACATAAAGAAATAAATAATAGTCACGTATGAAAAACAGAAAATTATTGATGATTCCCGGCCCTATTGAATTTGAACCAAAAGTATTGCAAGCATTGGGCGCTCCAACCACCAGCCACGTAGCGCCAAATTTTATCGAATCCTTCGGAAATTGCATAGAATTGATGCGAAAAGTTTGGTTGACGCCAACAGGACAGCCTTTTTTGGTGGCTGGAACCGGAACTTTTGCCATGGATATGGCTGCAGCCAATTTAATCGAACCAAACGACCATGTTTTGGTCATTTCAACAGGTTATTTTGGAGACCGTTTTGCGGAAATTGCAAAACGTTACGGCGCAAATGTCACTGTTTTAGCCTCGGAAGTTGGAAATGTTGTTTCTTTAGATGAAATTGAAAAAGCACTTTCTGCCAAAAAATATAAATTATTGACCATCACCCATGT
The DNA here is from genome assembly GCA_002842505.1 of Bacteroidetes bacterium HGW-Bacteroidetes-3. GTDB lineage: Bacteria > Bacteroidota > Bacteroidia > Flavobacteriales > Flavobacteriaceae > Lutibacter. The sequence goes on from PHDE01000030.1 coordinate 17,348, forward strand.
TGACACCTCAACTGGCGTTTTGGTAAACCCTAAACCAATAGCTGAACTAGCCAAAAAATACGATACACTTTCTATTTTAGATGGCGTTTGTTCCGTTGCCGGGGAACAAATTAAACAAGAAGAATGGGGAATTGACGTAGTTTTAACAGCTTCCCAAAAAGCAATTGGCGTTCCTCCCGGATTGGCTTTGTTGGTGGTTTCCCAAAAAGCAATGGAAATATTCAGAAACAGGAAAACACCTGTGGGTAATTATTATGCCGATTTTAACAATTGGCTGCCAATTATGCAGGCTTATGAAAACCGACAACCTTCCTATTTTGGAACACCTCCCGTAAACCTTATTGCAGCTTTAGAAGTAAGTTTAAAACAAATTGTTGCTGAAGGAATGGAAAACAGATTTTTGCGACACCAAAAAATTGCAACTGCGTTTCGTGAAGCGATGCTAGCACTAGGATTGAAACTTTTGCCTGTTCATAAAAACTTGTCCGCAAACACGCTTACGGCCGTTTATTTCCCTGAAAATATTACAGGTAGCAGCTTTTTAGCAAATATCGGAAAAAACGATGTTATTTTAGCTGGCGGTTTATTGCCTTCGCATAAAACATTATATTTTAGGGTTGGACATATGGGCAGTGTAAACAATAACGACATTATCGCCACCATTGCTGCCATTGAAAGCGCTTTGTTTGCTAGTAAATTTACTTTTGAAATGGGAATTGGCTTAAAAACGGCGTTGAAAATATTGAATAATTAACGGTTAACGAAAACAAAGAACCGACAATTTTTCTGCCTTCAAAGGAAAGTTTTACAAATAAAAATAAACAATGAAGCCCAATAATAAGACTGAAATATTTTGTAATTTGCACAAAATATGAGGATGATTTCTCTCCTGAAGGAGGAATTGAAGATTTTAAATTTTAACATTTTTACTATGATGGTTTCAGAAAAAATTTCATCACAACAAGCAATTGATTTAGAAAATAATTACGGAGCGCACAATTACCACCCATTACCGGTAGTTTTAACCAAAGGGGAAGGCGTGTATGTTTGGGACGTGGACGGCAAGCGTTATTACGATTTTTTATCGGCGTACTCAGCTGTTAATCAAGGACATTGTCATCCGAAAATAATTAAGGCCTTAAACAATCAAGCAAGTACTTTAACCTTAACTTCACGGGCATTCTACAATGATGTGCTTGGAAAATACGAAAAATACGTGACCGAGTTTTTTGGTTTTGATAAAGTTCTGCCAATGAATACAGGTGCGGAAGCTGTAGAAACCGCTATTAAACTTTGCAGAAAATATGGGTATGAGAAAAAAGGAATTCCGGAAAATAAGGCAGAAATAATTGTTTGCAAAAATAATTTTCACGGACGCACAACCACCATCATTTCTTTTTCAAATGATGAAGAAGCACGCAAAAACTTCGGACCTTTTACGGAAGGGTTTATAAAAATTGATTATGACAATCTTGAAGCGTTAGAAGAAACCTTGAAATCGAGCAAAAATATTGCCGGGTTTTTAGTGGAACCCATTCAGGGAGAAGCGGGTGTTTATGTGCCTGCGGAAGGTTATTTGTCGAAAGCAAAAGCTTTGTGTGAAAAATATGGCGTCTTATTTATCGCCGATGAAGTGCAAACAGGCATCGCCAGAACAGGAAAATTATTGGCGGTTGACCACGAAAATGTAATTCCCGATATTTTAATTTTGGGAAAAGCATTAAGTGGCGGCGTTTATCCGGTTTCGGCAGTTTTGGCGAATAACCACATTATGGAAGTGATAAAACCCGGACAACACGGATCAACTTTTGGCGGAAATCCTTTGGCGGCCGCCGTGGCCATTGCCGCACTTAAAGTAATAAAAGAGGAAGCTCTGGCTGAAAATGCCGATAAATTAGGGGAACTTTTCAGAAGTGAATTGCAAAAATTTATTGGCACACAAACACTCATAAAATTGGTGCGTGGCAAAGGTTTGTTAAACGCCATTGTGATTAATGACAGCGAAAACAGTTCAACCGCCTGGGATATTTGTTTAAAACTACGCGACAACGGTTTATTGGCAAAACCTACCCACGGAAACATTATTCGATTTGCGCCGCCTTTGGTGATGAATGAAGCACAACTATTGGATTGCGTTTCCATCATCAAAAAAACAATCACGGAATTTGAATCGTAAAAATGAATTTTGAATCCTATCCCCAGCCTCCCGTACTAAAACGGGACAGGCTTTTCCCAAGGAAAGGGAGTTTGATTTGGAATTAAGACCATAATTAGAACAAAAAAATCGGGGTTTTCACTCCGATTTTTTTTATATTTATTTTTCCTTGCTAAATTTTTATAAATATTTCAAAAAGAAATCCATCATCTTTTCTTTGAGTTGGTAATGCATATTTACAAATACTTTCATTTCATCTTTTAACAACACTTGTTTTTCTTGAAATTGGGGATCATAACTTTTTTCAATTTGTCCCTGTTGCGCCAAATCCCTTTTTTTCATTCTGATTCGATGCCTTAAATGCCCCATGACTTCTCGTTCGCGTATTATTTTATTTTGAAAACCCTCTAATTGCACCAAAACTTCGGTTCCGGGATTTCGCAATACCACGTGCTCTAACTTTTCTTCAAAATAATCCATTTCACTTTCTTGAAATTTCAACTCTCTTTTCCAAACATCCAGGTTGAAGTTCAGATCACTTAAGAATACTAACTGACTTTCCATTTTCGAATCGGTTTTAAATTATTATAGGTTAAAATTCGTAATTTTCTTTTAATTTCCCTCTGATAAAAATCATAAAGTTTTACCAAAAGAATAATTAATAAATTGCTTTGACAATGATTATAAAGATATAAAAAAAGCGTTTTAAACTAAATTAAAACGCTTTAAAAATTATGCTAATTTTATTTTTTAATTATTTTCTTTTTCTTCCTCTTCTTTTTTGGAAGTTTTATTCCAAATTTTAATGTCATCCTTTATAGTGACACCAGACAATATCTCAACATTAACGCCATCAGAAATACCCAATTCCACATCTCTTTTCTCAAAAACTTGATCACCGGTTTTTATCTCAACATAAGGTTTTTCAGTTTTTTTGTCGAATTGCAACAAAGCTTCCTTAATGGCCAACACACTGTCTTTCTTTTCCAGAACGATATCGGCATTTGCGCTGTAACCTGCACGAACAAAAAATTCATCATCCAAAGTTACGTCTCCTTTAATTTTAAATTGAACCGCGCCATTTTCTTCCGTTCCTTTTGGAGCGATAAAATTTAGTTTGGCGGGATACTTTTTCTTTTCAATAGCGCCCAAAGAAACTTCTAAAATAGTTCCCTTTTTAATTTTCCCCACTTCGGCCTCATCAACTTTGCCTTCAAAAATCATTTTTGTCATATCGGCAATCGTGGCAATAGTGGTTCCCGCATTAAACGTATTGCTCTCAATAACCTGATTTCCAATACGAACCGGAATTTCCAAAACTGTCCCTGAAATTTCTGCCTTCACAAAAGTATTGGCTGTTTTACCCATTCCTGCCGCCGAACCCTTTTTAATAATGTCCAAATTGTTTTGGGCATTTCTTAATTCTTCTTTTGCGTTGTTATAGTTTAATTCGGTTGTTTCAAATTCCTGTTTGGAAATAACGCCTTTTTCAAAAAGACCTTTATTTCTTTCAAACAAAGTTTTGGTGTTGTTATAACGCAAATCCGCAGTTTTTACATTGCCTTGCGCACTATTTAACGATTGTACGTTTGGCACCACTCTAATGGTGGCAATTAAATCGCCAACTTTAACTTTTGCGCCCTCTTCAACATAAATATTGTCAATGATTCCTGAAACTTTAGGTTTAATCTCAACTTCTTCCAAAGGAATTACTTTACCTGTGGCAACCGTTTTTCTGACAATATTTGTTTTGAACGGATTTTCTGTTTCATACTCAATGGGAGATTTGCTGTTTTTTGCGCCAAACCAAGCCAAAACAGCGATTAGCGCTACGCCTATTGCTCCAAAAATTATAGTTTTTTTCATTTGTTTATACTTTATTAAATGATTCAAAAATTGAAAGATTAAAAAATTCTTATTTACTTATTTATTACTTTTTATTCAAAAATTGAAAGATTGAATGATTCAAAAATTGAAAGATTTATTCCTTTTAATTGTTTATTAATTATTCATTGTTAATTATCAATTGTAAATTGTTTTACTCTTCCCTTAATGCTTCAATTGGCCTAATACTTACGGCAGTATGTGCAGGAATTAACCCAATTAATGTTCCTAAAACCACCAGCGTTATTGCTGCTATTATAATTACAGGAATATCAACGGTTGGGTTTGTTAAAAATCGTTCTTCTCCTTGTCCCAAGGTGGCATCAATAATCATTAAAACAACCCCTCCGGAAATGATTCCCAATGCGCCTGCAATACTTGTTAAAAAAACAGATTCCAAAATTATTTGTCGTTTTATTTCCCAAGGTTTTGCACCCAATGCGCGTCTTATTCCAATTTCTTTGGTTCTTTCTTTAACCGTAATTAATAAGATATTTCCAATGGCAAATACGCCTGCAATTAAAGTTGCGATTCCAACAAACCAGGTTAAAAACTGCATCCCAAGTAAAAACTCCGTTACTTTTTTAAATATATCACCTAAATTAAAGCTACCAAATGCTCTATCATCTTCTGGATGTACTTTATGCAACGTTTTTAAGAGTAATTTAACATCAGCTTCAATTTGGGTGATATCAAAACCTGGTTTTCCAGTAATCATCATCCAGCCAACACTGTCTCCTCTATTATACACTTGTTGAAATGTGGTGAAAGGAATGTGGATATTTCCTTGCGGGCCTCCACTCCCTATTTGTCCTTCTTTATACATTCCAATTACATTATAATTGATATCATTTATTTTAATATATTGACCTATGGGAAATTCATCTTTATCAAAAAGTTGCTTATAAATTTCTTCTTCAATTACACAAACTTTCTTTTTTTCAGCAATGTCATTGTGATTTATAAACCTGCCATAAACCAAATTTCGTTTCTGAACTTTATCAAAAACAGGATAATCCCCAAAAATGCCAAACGTTCCAGTTTTAAATTTGTTTACCGTTAATGCTTGAGTTTGATGACGTGGCACTACAAATTCAAGCCCCTTAATTTCATTTCTTATATTTTCTAAATCTGACATTTTTAAGGTAATTCCTTTCCCTTCCTGAAAACCTTTAAATGGTTTGCTTGTTTGTTGCGCCCAAACAAATACACTGTTTGTCGCAAAATCTCCGAACAATCTATTGAAATTGTTCTCAATACCTTTTGCGGCACCCAATAAAACTACCAATAAAAATATTCCCCACATTACACCAATAATGGTGATCCCCGTACGCACTTTATTTTTACGGATGCTGCTGTAAATTTCTTGCCAAGTATCTGGGTCAAATAAAAATTTAATCATATTATTCGTCGTTTAGTGCAACTATTGGTTTAATGCTTGCCGCCCTTTTTGCCGGAATATATCCTGCAATGGTTCCTGCAATTATTAAAATTATGGTGGCTCCTACTACTACATAAGTTTCCACGCTTGGATTTAAAATTCCATATTCTTCTACAGTAGAAGCAATCCCTTTTAATGCAAATACGCCAAGCAATAAACCTACATAACCTGCCGATGCTGTAATAAAAATAGATTCCATCATAATCATACCAATGATTGAACCAGGTGTTGCACCCAATGCTTTCCTGATTCCTATTTCTTTGGTACGTTCTTTTACGATATATACCATAATATTGCTAATCCCTATAATGCCTGCAATTAAAGTTCCTATCCCAATAAAAAGTATGATTATATTTAATCCAAACATCAATTGCTGAACATTTTTAGCATCTTCAGCATAATTTTGAATTCTAATAGCAGCTTGGTCTCTTGGATCTATATTGTGTTTTTCTTTTAGCATTTTCTGAAGCAAATTCGAAAATGCAATTGCTTGATCAACTTTTAGGCTTGGGTTATAGGTAAGTCCGATTTGGTCTAATTCATCATTAATTCTGTACATCCCTTGGGCTGTGGAAAAAGGCGTGTAAATAAACCGTTCATCTCGGTCGCCTCCAGGATCAGTAAAAACACCTACTACTTTATATGAAATGCCATCTAAACTAATATTTTTTCCTAAAGCATTTTTATTGCCAAACAAATCTTTTTCTACCAACCTTCCTATGGCAACAACTTTTGCTTTCCTTTTTAAATCTAAATAACTTAAAAATCTGCCGTCTTTTATTTCCGCGGATTCTAATGGTTGATAGTCAGGATAAACGCCTCTAACCGTATAGTTGTTATGTTCCCCTACATAGATTGCCTGTACATTGTATCTTTCAACATTCGGACTGAAAAACTGAACTTCATCTTCAAATTTTTCATTTATAAATTTAGAATCATCATTTCTAAACTGAATTTTTCTGCCGCTTTGTAATCCCTTATACGGCTTGGTGGTTATACCTGATCTAATATATACAGAATTTGCAGCATCATTAGAAAATCTTTTCTCAAAGGAGTGTTTTAATCCATTTCCAATTCCAAAAAGCAACGTAAACAACAGTATGGCAAACGCTATAGTAAAACCCGCAAGAATAGTTCTTAACTTGTTTTTACCTATGGTTTGGAATATTTCCTGCCAACGATCTAAATCGAACATAACTTATGCATTTACTTTTTTATTGACTTTTTCATCGCTAATAATTACGCCATCTTTTAAACGCACAATTCTGTCCGTTTCGGCTGCAACATCTTCTTCGTGCGTAATCACAAAAACAGTCATTCCTTCACGGTTAATTTCTTTCAGCAATTCCATCACTGAATGGGTAGTTGCAGAATCCAACGCACCTGTTGGCTCATCGGCCAACACCACTTTTGGGTTCGTAACCAAGGCTCTTGCAATGGCAACACGTTGTTTTTCACCTCCTGAAAGTTCACTTGGCAAATGCTCTGCCCTGTCTTTCAGCCCAACTTTGTCTAAATATTGCAAGGCGATTCTTTGTCGTTCCTTTCTTCCGACACCCTGATAATATAACGGCAACGCCACATTTTCTAAAGCACTTTTATAATTTATCAGATTAAACGACTGAAACACAAATCCCAAAAATTTATTTCGAAGAATTGCGGCTTTTTTTTCGTCTAAATTTTCAATTAATTGTCCGTTTAAATAATATTTCCCGGTATCATGCCCGTCCAACAAACCAACAATATTTAATAAAGTAGATTTCCCAGAACCCGATGAGCCCATAATAGCTACAAATTCGCCTTCTTTTATATGTAAATCCAAGCCTTTTAATACATGCAAAGAACCTTTTCCTATTGGATAAGATTTATGAAGTTTTTCAATCCTGATCATTTGGTTATTGTTTTATCTAATTTAAAAATTGCTGACGAGCTTGATTACTAATTTTACGTTAAAAGAAAAATCAATTTAAAACCATAATTTTGCTCTATGGACAATTTTGAAAACAAATCAATTATTCTTTTTGATGGAGTTTGTAACCTTTGCAATGCATCGGTAAATTTTGTGATCAAACACGACAAAAAAGAGCGGTTTTTATTTGCTTCATTTCAATCAGACGCCGCAAAAGAAATATTGTTACAGTTCAATTTAAAAAATTTATATGAAGACACTGTAATTTTGGTTGAAGACCATAAAGTATATGATAAATCGACCGCCGCACTTAAAATCGCCAAACATTTAAATGGCTTATTTAAAGCTTTTTACGTGTTTATTATTGTGTCAAAATTTTTGAGAGACCCTATTTATAGGTTCGTCGCAAACCACCGTTATCAATGGTTTGGAAAAAGGGAAAGTTGTGTGATTCCTTCGCTTGAATTGAAAAATAGGTTTTTAGATTGATGAAACGAGCCATAACAAATTTTGACACACAAAGGAATGATTAATGGCGAACTGCATCTGTACCAATAAAAAATAAATTTAAACAGATGAAACGAGCATAACAAATTTTGACACACAAAGGAATGATTAATGGCGAACTGCATCTGTACCAATAAAAAATAAATTTAAACAGATGAAACGCTTTTATTTTTTGGGATAATCATCATCCCAATTTTTCACTTCAGGATGGTGAAGTTTGTCCAATGATTTTGCAACAATCATGGAAACCGCCGCGTCTCCGGTAACATTTACCGTAGTTCTGCACATATCCAAAGGCCTGTCAATGGCAAAAATCAACGCCAAACCTGCTTCAGGAATTCCAGCTTGTGCCAAAACAATCACCAACATCACCATTCCTGCTCCCGGTACGGCAGCCGAACCAATACTTGCCAAAGTTGCGGTAACAATAATTCCCAATTGCACGCCCAAAGATAAATCCATCCCAAAAGCCTGAGCGATAAAAACCGCCGCAACTGCTTGGTACAAACTGGTACCGTCCATATTAATGGTGGCGCCAATTGGCAACACAAAACTGCTCACTTCTTCATCAACGCCCAAATGTTCCGTAACTCTTTCCATTGTTACCGGTAAAGTTGCCGCGCTGCTGCTGGTTGAAAATGCCAGCAATTGCGCAGGAGAAATTCCTTTGATGAAAAATGCCGGCTTTTTTTTAGTGATAAGCCAAACCAATAAATTGTAAAAAGCCAACATAATTGCCAACCCTAAAATAACGGTAAAAGCATACCAAATTAAAGCTTTAAATAAATCGATACTTGGCGATTCAACCACCAAAGCTGACAATAAGGCGAAAACGCCAAAAGGTGCGGCGAGCATAATCAAATCAATCATTTTAAGGATGACTTCATTAAAACCATCGAAGAATTTTTTGACGGGTTTCGATTTTTTTTCAGGAATTAAAATTAAGCCTACACCAAAAAATATGGCGAAAAAGATAACCTGCAGCATATTTTTATTTTCTGAAGCCGCGCCAAAAATATTATCGGGAACAATATCCACCAAAGCTTGAAGCGGTCCGCTTTCTTTTTGCTTAATGGCTTCTTCTTTGTATTTATCGGCATCCCCGCTATAATTTTGCACCAATTCCAGGCGCGTTTGCTCGGAAATTGAATTTCCTGGTTTTATGACATTTACCAACAACAATCCAATAGAAACAGCAATTACCGTAGTCATTAAATACAAACCAATGGTTCTGCCACCCATTTTTGACAGTTTTGAAATGTCTTTTAAATCGGAAACACCTTTTATGAGCGATGCCAAGATTAACGGCACGGCAATTAATTTTAATGAATTGATAAAAATAGTTCCCAAAGGTTTTATCCAATCTTTTACAATTTGGCTGCCTCCATCAAATTGTGTCATTATAAGACCAACCAAAACACCCAAAACCATTCCCAGTAATATTTGCCAATGCAACGCTAATTTTTTCATTCAAAAGTTTTAAATATTTTGGAAAGATAAAAAAATTTAGGCGACAATCAATAAAAAATGCGCCAATGGCGCATTTCTAAATTTCTAAGTTTAGATTTATTAAAACTGATAACGCAAAGAAAGTGCAATATCTAAATCTGTGTCTTTGCCATAATCTCCAATTAACCCAAATTCAGGCCTAAAATCTAAAGAAATCATAAGCGGAATGTCAAAATTATATTCAATGCCTATATTTCCGTCGGCGTTTAAAAATAGTCCGTCATCGCCGGTACCGGAATAACGATCACCTTTGCTCCAAGAGCCAATTCCCGCGCCAAAACCCGCGTACCAATTAAATCCCTGGTCAATATTCCAAACCCATTGGTAAATTCCGGTCAATTTAAATGCATCAGCATCATTATTGTTTCTAAAACCCAAATCCAATTCTAGCCGGTTAGCTTCACTCAATTCGTGCTGATAAGATATTTCTGCGCCAAAACCATCGTTGTCCCCCAAACGCACACCAATTGCGTTTCTTGCTATATCTTGGGCATTTGACGTAAAAATAACTCCCAAAAGCAATACTGCCATAAAAAATAATTTCTTCATAAATTTTGTTTTTGTTTTTTCTTTTTTCTTTTTAAATTAATACATTTTTATTGATAAAATTCCTATTGAAAATTAAAACGAAAGTCTTCTTCTAATATTTTGTCATCACTCAAATAAATAAAAAAATTATGGAAATTAAATTGTCAGTAACTAATCAGTGCCTAGAGTTTGGATTGCCTAGAGTGCCTAAAGTTAAAAATTTCAAGCCCAACAACCGTATCAAGACGAGACGTTTTCTTAATTTTTTCAAAAATGGCTTATTTCTAATATCATTGAAACTGTTTTACTT
>PHDE01000216.1 GCA_002842505.1 Bacteroidetes bacterium HGW-Bacteroidetes-3
TCCCTTCAAAAAATTTAGGCTGTTATGGCGACGGCGGTGCTATTTTTACCAATGACGATGAATTGGCGCATAAAATAAGAGGCATTGTAAATCACGGAATGTACGTGCGTTATCACCACGATGTGGTTGGCGTAAATTCTCGTTTAGACAGCATTCAGGCAGCTGTTTTAAATGTAAAACTTCCTCATTTGGACGCCTACAATAAAGCAAGACAAGCGGCAGCCAGAAAATACAATTTGGCTTTTGCCAATGAAAAAAATATCATCACGCCGGTTATTTGTGAAGATTGTGATTGCCACGTTTTTCATCAATATACTTTAAAGGTTTTGAATACAGACAGAGATGCTATGGCGAATTTCTTAAATGAAAACGGTATTCCTTGTGGCGTTTACTATCCGATTCCGCTTCACTCACAAAAAGCTTATGCAGATAAAAGATATGATGGAGCAGATTTCCCAATAACAAATCAATTGGTGAAAGAAGTGATTTCATTGCCGATGCATACCGAATTGGATGATGACCAAATTGATTTTATCACTTCAAAAGTGATTGAATTCATAAACAAGTAAAAATATGAAAGTACTCGTTACCGGCGGATTGGGTTTTATAGGTTCGCATACGGTTGTTGAATTGCAGCACGAAGGATTTGAAGTGGTCATTATCGATAACTTATCAAATTCCACCATTGATGTGTTGGAAAAGATAACATCGATTACCAATATAAAACCAGCCTATCACAACATCGATTTGCGGGATAAAACCGCTGTTAAAACTTTTTTTGCAAACAACAATGTTGACGGCGTCATCCATTTTGCGGCCTCAAAAGCAGTGGGAGAAAGCGTTCAAATGCCATTGGAATATTACGAGAACAATATTAGTTCCTTGGTTTATGTTTTGCAGGAAATGAAAGCCAATAACGTCATCAATTTTATTTTTAGCTCTTCTTGCACTGTTTACGGACAAGCAGATGAATTGCCAATAACGGAAAACGCCCCCATAAAACCTGCGGAATCCCCTTATGGAAACACCAAACAAATTGGCGAGGAAATTATAAAAGACACCACCAAGATTTGCGATTTAAAAGCAATTGCCCTGCGTTATTTCAATCCGATTGGCGCCCACGAATCGGCAAAAATTGGTGAATTGCCCATTGGCGTACCTCAAAATTTAATTCCGTTTGTGACCCAAACCGCAGCGGGAATTAGGAAGGAATTGTCTATTTACGGCAATGATTATCCGACTCCAGACGGCACCGCCATCCGGGATTATATTCATGTGGTGGATTTGGCGAAAGCGCATATCATAGCGTTGAAAAGACTTCTGGAAAATAAAAATAACGCAACTTTTGAGGTATTTAATTTAGGCACTGGAAAAGGAAATTCGGTATTGGAAGTGATCCAAACTTTTGAAAAAGTTACCGGTAAAAAATTGAACTACAAATTTGTGGACAGGCGCGAAGGTGACATTACTTCGGCTTATGCAGATACCACTATCGCCAACAAAGAATTGGGCTGGAAAGCCGAACTCACCTTGGATAAGGCTTTGCTTTCCGCTTGGAAATGGCAACTAACTTTGCAGTAAAAAGTTAGCGGTTAAAAGGATTTAGGAATTCAAAAATTAAACAAATTTTAACCCTGAGTGCAGCCGAAGTGAAACGATTAAACGCTTCAACTTTTAAACAATTTAAAAAACTTCCTTAGCGATCGCTTTAATATTGTCCGATTTTCCCATCGAATAAAAATGAACAACCGGAACACCTTTAGAAATCAATTCTTTAGATTGCGCAATAGACCATTCAACACCTACTTCTCTCACTTGCTCATTGCTGCTGCACTTTTCAATTTCCCAAATCAGCGCTTCGGGTAAATCTAGTTTAAATACCTGCGGAAGCACCTGCAAATGGCGTTTGATGGCGATAGGCTTTATCCCTGGAATAATGGGAACCGTGATGCCCATAGCACGTGCTTTTTCCACAAAATCGAAATATTTCTGATTGTCGAAAAACATTTGAGTCACCACATAATCGGCCCCGGCGTCAATTTTTTCTTTCAGCCTTCTCAAATCAGCATCCAAACTAGGGGATTCTATATGTTTTTCCGGATATCCCGCAACGCCAATGCAAAAATCGGTTTTATAGGGCGTTTCAATTAATTCATGCAAATATTTCCCTCGGTTTAAATCGGTAATTTGAGTCACCAAATCCACTGCATAAGCATTCCCGCCTTCTGTTGGCGAAAAATATTTTTCGTGTTTCATCGCATCGCCGCGCAAAGCCATCACATTGTCCAAGCCCAAATAATGGCAATCCACCAACACATATTCCGTTTCTTCCTTTGTAAATCCGCCGCACAGCACATGCGGAATAGCGTCTACATTGTATTTATACTTTAAAGAAGCACAAATACCAACAGTTCCCGGCCGCATACGGGTGATTTTTTGTTCCAAAAGTCCTTTTCCTTTTGCAATATAAACGTGTTCCTCTCTTGAGGTGGTCACATCAATAAAAGGTGGCTTAAATTCCATCAACGGATTGATATTGTCATACAATTCCTGAATATTTTGCCCTTTTTGCGGCGGCACAATTTCAAACGAAAACAATGTTTTTCCTTTTGCCTGTTTTATGTGATCTGTTACTTTCATTTTTTTTGTTGATAAATGTTTGTTTCAAGTTTAAAGTTTCAGGTTTTACTAAACATTGAACTTTTAACTTTTAATATTTAATATTTAACTTTTTTGGCGTTTCCTTACAGGTCGCGCTATTCGCTATATCTTTTTTTCCATTTCATTTCAAAAAAGGATATCGCTGCTATCGCTAACGCAAATCGGGTTTAAAACTAAACTTTTCTTTCAAAAAACACACCCCTAACCCCTCTCAAGAGGGGAGTTAATCGTGGTATATTTTAACTTTTAGCTTTAAAGCACAACGCGCCGGCTGGCCCTATCGCTAAAAATATTCACTGAACATTTTTTTAACGCTCAGTCCTAACGAAAAATATCATATGACGGTCCTTCTTTGATTTGTTTACAAATTATGCTCAGAACTTATTTACCTTTTTTATTATTTTAACACTGCTACTGTTTAAACAGTTTGCCGCGTAGGCTTACGTCGGCTAAGCCTCGGTAATCCTTCTCGCAATGACGAAATTTGTTTTCGCATTCACGATTGAGTTTTCACATTTCCACTATCAATTCCCCCTTCGGGGGTTAGGGGGCTTCCAACGCGCCGGCTGGCCCTATCGCTAAAAATGTTCACTGAACATTTTATTAACGCTCTGTCCTAACGAAAAAAATCATAGGACAGCTCTTCTTTGATTTGTTTTCAAATTATGTTCAGAACTTATTTTTATTACTTTAAACTTTTCCAATCCAACATTAATTCCCCCTTCGGGGGTTAGGGGGCTTTTCGGGGGTTAGGGGGCTTATTCAGATAAATTTGGCCTTAACCACTTTTTGGCAATTTCAAAATCCATATTTTTTCTTCCGGCAAAATCTTTCACCTGTTCTTCCGTTATTTTTCCCACTCCAAAATATTTGGCATTTTCATTCCCAAAATAATAGCCGGATACCGATGCTGCCGGCCACATCGCCAAACTCTCTGTAAGTTCAACGCCAATGTTTTCTTTCACTTTTAGCAATTCCCATAAGGTGATTTTCTCGGTATGGTCCGGACAAGCGGGATAACCCGGTGCCGGACGAATGCCCTGATAGCGCTCGTGCAGCAGGTCGT
>PHDE01000217.1 GCA_002842505.1 Bacteroidetes bacterium HGW-Bacteroidetes-3
TTGTTAAATACTGGTTCATCAAATCCTCATTTTCATCGCGCAGCACAATTTTGAATTCAATTTTGTCTGAAGCTTCCGCAACTTTATTGATAATTGGCAATATTTGGGCAGCATCTCCGCACCAGCCTTCGGCAATCACCAAAAAAGTAAAACCTTTATTCAAATTATGGAGGGAATTTTGGGTTTCTGCTGAAATGGTCAAGGTTTTATCAAGTCGGTCCATTCTTTTGTCATTCAAAATGCTGAATTCCAAATGCGACTCAGATTGTTCTATTCCGGTAGATTTTCCTGCGGCAATTAATTCTTTGACCAGTTTTCTATAAGTTGCATAAGAAAATGTATGATTTAAACTTTTTTTTATGAGGGTGTTATTCATTTTTTTTTGTAAATTTATGGTTGTTTTGACGCGTTTGGGATTTTTACTTACATCATTTAAGTGTTTTTAAAACGCCAATGCAAATTTATAAATAGATTTTGGATTGCAAATGTAACAATGATTACAATATATAAAGATAAAAATATCTTTTATTCATTGAAATATGATTTAAATCATCTTTCAAACAATTTTGGTACATTACATTTGTGAAGTATTTATTAACGTTAACTATAATATTATGAAAAAAATCAATTTAACCATCTCACTTTTAGCAGTTTTGGCTCTCTTTATGGCGGCATGCAGCGGTGGGGAAAAAAAACAAGAGGTAACTGAAACTCAAACTGAAGCAGCTCCTCAAGGAAAAGGGCAATCTGCCGTTACCGACGATGTTTCGGCCGCAAATGCATTACAAGTGGCAAAATCATTGGATGATTTTAAAACTTTGGTGGCGGCCATTGAAGCTGCCGGTGTTGAAGACGCCGTTGTAAATGTTGGGCCATTAACAATCTTTGCGCCTGTTAATGGTGCATTCGACAAACTTCCTGCTGGAACTTTGGACGATTTATTAAAACCTGAAAACAAATCAAAATTGGCTTTTATTTTAACAAATCACGTAGCTCCCGCCAACTACCCAATTGAACAGTTAAAAAAAGAAGCGCTAAAAGGACGAAAATTATATATGGCTTCTGGCAAATACCTGCTTGTTGAAGACAAAGAAGACGGTATTTATGTGGGCGGAACCAAAATATTGAAAACCGTAAAAGTAAGCAATGGCTGGATTCACGTAATCGATAATTTATTAGTGCCGGCTGAATAATATTAAAACGAAAACCGAAAAAATTGAATAACCAAGATTTCTTATTGAAAGCTTAAAAAGAGGGTATTTCATTCCGCAAATGCGGGAAATAAACATTAAAAAACAAATAAAATTTACAGATGAATTTAAAAATTAAAGTATTAGCAGTAGCAATTATAGCAGCAGTAATAACAAGTTGTGGAGGTGAGGGCAAAAAGGAGGACAAAGTTTCAGCACCTGTTGAAGAACAAAAAACAGTGGTTGAAGAAACCGATCCTTTAAAAGATAAGGGGGTTGGGCCAATAACCAATATTACGCTTGATGAAATTGACCAAGCGAAAGCAGATGAAGGAAAAGCAATATTTACGGCAAAATGTACAGCTTGCCATAAAATTAGCAAAAGACTTATTGGACCTGCATTGGTTGGCGTAACAACAAGAAGATCTCCTGAATGGATTATGAATATGATTTTAAATCCTGAAAAAATGGTGGCTGAAAACGCAATAGCAAAAGCATTATTGGCGGAATATGTGGCGCCAATGGCAAACCAAAATTTAACCGAAGCAGAAGCAAGACTTGTATTGGAATACTTTAGAACAAAAACGTCCGCAGAGGATGAATAGTTAATATCAACGAACAATCAACAAACAAATAAATAATTATATGAAATGAGCATAACGAAAACTTGATGCAAACACCAGTTCAGCTATGCGAATTACATATGACCAATAAAAATCAATAAATATCAACATATGAAAACAATTTTTAAATCTTTACTTGCAATTACGGTACTTTCAATGGTACTGGGCAGTTGTGGAAAAGGAGACTCCAAAAAAAATGGTGCCTTATCCAGCAATGCTGCTGAGAAAGTGTATGTGGCTCCAGGTGAGTACGATGAATTCTATGCCTTTGTATCAGGAGGATTCAGTGGTCAATTGGCAGTTTACGGACTTCCTTCAGGACGATTATTCAAAGTGATTCCTGTTTTTTCGGTAGATGCCGAAAAAGCTTACGGATTTAACGAAGAAACAAAACCAATGTTGAACACTTCGCACGGATTTATTCCTTGGGGAGATTCTCACCACCCGGATATTTCCCAAACCGCCGGTGAATTGGATGGCCGATTTGTGTTTATCAATGAAAACAATACGCCGCGTATCGCTAAAATTGATTTGACCACTTTTGAAACTACCGAAATTATTGAAATTCCTAATTCAGCAGGGAATCACAGCTCTTCTTTTGTGACTGAAAACACGGAATATGTGGTGGCTGGAACCCGTTTTTCTATTCCATATCCACAAAGAGATATGCCAATTAAAGAGTATAAAGGAAATTTTAAAGGTGCCTTAACATTTATTGCCGTTGACCCTAAAGATGGCACCATGAATATTAAGTTTCAATTAATGATGCCAGGTTTTAACTACGATTTATCACACCCTGGAAGAGGTGCTTCTCATGGCTGGTTTTTCTTTACAACTTACAATACTGAAGAAGCAAATTCATTGTTAGAGGTAAATGCTTCCCAAAATGACAAAGATTTTATTGCTGCCATCAACTGGAAAAAAATTGAAGAATATGTAAATAATGGCGGCGGCACAAAAGCGCCAACCAAATATGCGCATAATGTTTATAAAGATGAAACGCATTCAGCCACTTCTACCATAAAAGAGGAAATTTTAATTGTTAATCCGAGTGATGTTCCCGGTGCAATCTATTTTATGCCTACACCAAAATCACCTCACGGCTGTGATGTTGATCCATCTGGTGAATATATTGTTGGAAGCGGAAAATTAGCGGCTGAATTAACCGTGCACTCTTTCAGTAAAATGATTAAAGCGATTGATGAGAAAAAATTTGACGGCGATGCTTACGGCATTCCAATTTTACAATATGAAGCAACTCTAGCAGGTTCAGTAAAACAACCTGGCTTAGGACCATTGCATACTGAATTTGACGGAAAAGGAAATGCTTATACCACTTTCTTTATTTCTTCTGAAGTGGTTAAATGGAAACTGGGAACTTGGGAAGTTCTCGACAGAAAACCAGTATTTTATTCTGTTGGACACCTAATGATTCCTGGAGGAAATTCAAGAAAACCTTTTGGAAAATATTTGGTTGCCATGAACAAAATTACCAAAGACCGTTATTTACCAACGGGTCCTGAAGTAACCCAATCAGCACAATTATTTGATATTACAGGGGATAAAATGGAAATGTTGTTAGATTTTCCAACGATTGGGGAGCCGCATTATGCAGCAGGAATTCCGGCGAGTTTGATAACAGCAAAATCTAAAAAAATATACAAATTAGAAGAAAATAAGCACCCGTTTGCCACCAAGTCCCAGGCAACCTCAAAAGTGATAAGGAAAGGAAATGAAGTACATATTTATATGACCATGATTCGTTCTCATTTTGCGCCAGATAATATTGAAGGCGTGCAAGTGGGCGATAAAGTGTTTTTCCATGTAACAAATCTTGAGCAAGATTATGACGTGCCGCACGGATTTGCAATTATTGGAGCCCAAACTTCGGA
>PHDE01000031.1 GCA_002842505.1 Bacteroidetes bacterium HGW-Bacteroidetes-3
GATTTAATAACATTCTGCCCATTCTCAAGATTCAGCAATTCATGTTGATTGTCAAAACCTGACATAATAGGAATTGAAGGTAAAATATTTTGGTACACAAAAATAAAAAAAGCAATAAATGCCAAAGACACAAATGCATATTCCCCAATTTTTTTATTTAACAATAACCTGGGGACCAGGATACTATAGTTTAAATAAAAAATAACGATGTTTAAAAATAATCTGTAATAAAAAAAGTCATCCACAGGAAAATAATTAAACTTATTATAAAAAGTGCTTAGAATTATTAAGATAACTATGAACCAGCACAGTATGTGCAAAATTATGGGAGGTATATTTTTTATGTTAATTTTCAATCAGTTGTTTTATTAAAAATTATTCTAATAATTAGTGAATAATGCTTATAAAATTACGCCATTTATTTGAAGTTCTTTGTAAGAAATACTTGGTATTTTTTTGCTTTTTAATTTTTCAATCATTAATTCACCCACAATAACAGCGTCTTTTTCAGTAGCAAAAGGTTTTTTGGCGGGTATGCCCGGAATTATATCTTGTTTAATAAACACTTTATTCTTAACAAATATTGTATAACCCCAGCCGTTACCTGCTTTATATGTTTCTAAATCATAACCATAACCATTGGTTGAGATGTGACTTAGTTTAACAATAAGCGCTGAAGTTATTATTAAAACAGTAAAAATAATTATCTTTTGTTTCATCTGTAGTTATATATTGAGTTTTATGGTATTTGCATTTATGAAAATATGGCTGTTTAAATACAATTGAAGTTATAAGAGCCAAACAAAAATATTTGGCTCTTATCATTAAACACAAATCTAAATTTCAAAAATATTAATCGTCTTCGTCACTTTCTTCATTTGGACGGTATTCCCAATTGTCATCAAAATAATAACTGCCGCTTCTTCCCATTAAAACAAATGCTTTATCGGAAAAGCTAAATGCAACAGCATCTTGCCTGGCAGCTCCCTCAAAGTCAGGCATGTTATCCCAAGTATCTATTAATGGGTTATATTCCCAATGATCATTATTAGTTCCAGTAATATACCCAAAACCATTTAAGGAGAAACCTACACCATTGGATAGTAAAATTTTATAATCTTCATCCGCATCATCAAGGTCTTTTAATCTTTTCCAAGTTTCTGAACTACCATCAAATTCATAAAAATCATTTTGGAAGGCACCATTTTGTATCCCGGTTCCTATATAAGCTTTATCATCTATAACAAAAACAGTTGCATCTTTTCTCTTATTCCCGCCAAATCCAAGTGACTGAGTCCACTCATTTGCTGCATCATTATATTGCCAAAAATCTTTGAGTTCACTTCCATCATAACCTGTTCCCACATAACCTTTTCCGGAAACCGCAAAACCTATGGCTCCCGTTCTTGCCGTACCTCCAAAATCTGCTTTTTGCATCCAAGTATTTGTTTGTGGATCATAGCTCCAAAAATCTTTTAATTCATCATCACCGTCATACCCTGTGCCAAAATAGCCTTTACCGTTAAGTGAAAACCCTACGGCAGCAGTTCTTGGGGTTCCTGGGAAATCAGCTTTTTGAACCCAATAATCTCCATCTTTGTCATATTCCCAAAGATCATACATATAATCATCACCGTCATATCCGGCAACTACATAGCCTTTGTCGTTAATTACAAATGCCACCGAGTTTGCACGTGAATATCCGTCAAAAGAAGAGCTTTCAACCCAGTTTCCCATATCGTTATTGTCATCTGTTGAACAACTTACAAGTGCGATAAGTAAAAATAGGAAGGCACTTTTAAAGTACATTTTTTTCATATTCATAATTTTCTGTTTTAATTTTTCTTATTTTTTAATAAATCATATTTTAAATTTAAGCCTACAAAAAAACTGTTTTTTGTTTTAAATTCGTAAACGCTTTCATTATTGTTTAACAGTTCATATTTTGAGGAAAATTGATATCCGGCATCTAATGACAATTTCCAAAAGTCATCTATTGCATGAGAATAATTAACACCTGTTTGTATGGATTTATATTTTACCTTTTCGGCTTTTTCATCAGTATTAATAATTAAGTTATCACTGATGTTTGAATAAAACCCTTTTGGTTTTAGATAAAAGTTTGCCTTGTTCGCTGAATTAATGTTATACTCAATTTTAGTGATTGGCATCCCTAACATATACGAAAAAACATTATTTACTTTTCTGGAATAACTTATAATTGGTATTGGTTTATTTGTTCCAAAACCGGTATTGTAAACCAATCCTAAATGAATGCTGCCTTTTTTACTGGATTTAATAAAAACCAAACTGCCGTTTAAAAAAACATCATCCATAGTTATGCCTGATTCAAAATTCGATGAAATTGTTGGCGAAATGTTAGTTTTAAAACCCCAAGTGTCATTTATTTTAGTAAAATACCCCAGAGTGTATTTTAATATTTTAAAGCTTTCAATGGTTGCTGTATTCATAGTTTCGTCTGTATTATAATCTATATAATATCTGGAAAATAACATACTGTTGGTTAACATTCCTTTTTTAAGTTTTAGGGGCAAATTAATATTAATGGTGGCGTTTTTTAATCCAACTGAGTTGGAGTTATTAAGTGTTGAATTAATGTCCGCACTAAAAATTTCAAAATTTTGGGCTTTACCCGCAGTTGAAACAATCATTAATAAAAATACCCCTAATCTTAAATCCATATTTAAATTTCAAGTACACTACAAAAGTTACAAAATTTTCATGTGCCCCACAAAAATAATGGGTAATGCTTTGTTATGAATAATAAAATAGACCAATCAGTCTTTTTTATCTATACATATCATTTTATAATCTATAAGTCGTGAAACATATTGATTATTAGCTATTTAACATTTTATTAACTTATTAATCGATAAAATACTGGCCTTCATCTATTTTATAACTTATAAACTAGTGCGTTAAAATACATTTACCAAAAATTATAATAATGAGAAACTGTTTTATACTGCTTTTGTTAAGTTTTACGGCGCTGATTTCATGCGGTGACGATTCAAAAGCATATTTGGTTGGCGAGGATTTTATTAATTTAGACTCAAAACTTGTGTTAATTGACACCTTAACGTTACAAACATCGACTATACAGTTAGATTCGGTTGTGACTTCAGGCGCTGCCAGAATATTGATTGGGGCGATAAAAGATCCTGTGTTTGGAGACCTTACTTCACAAAGTTTTCTTAGGTTAGTTCCAAAAGATTTTTTTATTGATGAAAAGGCAATTTATGATTCAATTGCCTTAATATTACGTTACGACAGGTATTATTACGGTGATACGCTCCAAGTACAGACCTATAGAATCCATGAAATTACAGATAAGTTTGAACCAAAAGACAAAGACCAAACGCAATTTTACAACACCTCAACTTTAAATTACAATAATGAAATTTTAGGCGAACGGTCGTTTAAAGCCTATCCAAATAAAAAAGATTCCATTAATATTACTTTAAAACATAGTTTTGGCGAAAACTTATTTAACAATATTCAAAATAAGACCATTGAAAATATTGATGATTTAGATAAAATATTTAAGGGTATTGCAGTAGTTCCTGACAATAATAACAATACTGTTTTGGGATTTAATCTAAACGTAGCTAAAAGTTCTGTGATTCGATTGTACTATACTTTGGATGATGGACTTAATTCCGACAATGATCGGTATAAGGACTTTGATATTTTTGAACTCTTTAATAATATTACAAGTGATAAAACTACTACTTTACTTAATTCAATAACAGACGGGGAATATATACTCCCAAGTGATAAAGCAAACAATAAAATGTATATACAGTCAGGAACCAGCTTAAACATGCGCATTGAAGTTCCCTATACTAGAGATTTAACTTCACTTGAAAGCAAAAATGGCGGAACGGTAATAAATGCAACTCTAAAAATGTATCCCGACCCAAAAAGCCATAATGAAAATATTTCCTCAATTGAGTCTCTTAATGTTTTCGTAATCGATAATAAAAATAGGTTGGTGAAACAACTTTTTGATCCAAGTGGAAATCCTGTTAATGCGATTCTAAAATCCTATAATTCAGAATTAAATTATGATTATTATTATTCAGCAGACATAACTTCATTTATCAATGAAATTCAAACCAGCCCCTACTTAACAAAATATGCACTCCTGTTTCAATTACCCAACAACAACCAATCGGTTGATAAACTCTTAATTTATGATAGTGCATCCGGAAAAGAAACTAAGATGAAAATTGAATTAACCTATTTACTATATTAATTTTTATGAAAATCAAACTGGTTCTGTTTCTGCTATTTTCTTTTATAAATTTATTTATGAATGCGCAAAGCGACTTTAGTTCCCCCTATTCAATATATGGCATTGGCCAGGAAAATCTAAACTTTTTTGGAGGTTTTTCCGCTATGGGAAATACCGGAATTGCCTATAGGTCATCCCCAATAACGATTAACAAGTCTAACCCCGCTTCATTAACCACCATTTCTAAAAATTCATTTTTATATGAAGTTGGTTTTAACAATACCTTTTCAACCAAAAAAGATAAATATGTAAGCCAGCAAAACTATGATTTTAATTTTACCCATTTGGCCATGGCTTTTACGGTTAATCGTTATTGGAGCATGAGTATCGGCGTAAAACCCTACAGCAAAGTGAGTTACGAAATAGATGTAGTACAGCCAGTTGAAGGAAGCTCCAGTAATTATACAACAAAAATTATGGGTTCGGGGGGGGTAAATGAAATTTTCTGGGGTCATGGATTTAAACTAAAAAATAATTTTTCAGTAGGTGTTGAATTTGTGGGTTTATTTGGGTCAATAAGCCAGGAACAATGGGTTTTACTGGGATCAAGCACCACTTATTTAAACGACAAAAATGTTTACTTTAGCCTTGGGATAAATGCTGGAATGCAATATTCTTTAAGCAGCTTATTGGGAACTGAAACAACCCTTGGCGCAACAGTTAGTGTGCCAACCACCTTGCGCGGTGCCGAGGCTTTTGTTGGAACGAAATCAAACACAATAATTTCAAGCGAGTTTAACCAAAACGCGGACGACTTTGATCTGCCGCTAAAAATTGGCGTGGGAATAAGTTCACAAATCAATAAAAATATTTTGGTAAATTTAGATTACAGAAAAAATTATTGGAACAACATAAATCAATCAAATAACGCTTCTTTCTATAGAGACCAATCAATTTATGGAATTGGATTTGAGTTCAAACCATCCTCTGAACTAACCAGTTATTGGAATAAAGTAGTATATAGGGCTGGTGCAAATTACGATTCCGGATATTTAAATATTTCCAATCAAAACATTGACAGTTATAGTTTTTCTTTGGGTTTAGGATTTCCAACTTCCAACAATAGGGTTTCATCTACCATAAATTTAAATTATTCTTACGGAAAAGAAGGCACAACAAATAGAGGATTAATACAGGAAAATTTTCATAAATTATCAATTAACTTAAGTTTATTGGGAAATTGGTTTCAAAAACAAAAAATATATTAAAAAAACCAAATATTTTTATTAAGATGGGTGGAGTTATTCTTTTTCGAACAATAATTTAAACATTAAGATTTTAAATGGAGACAATATAGAAATTTAGCCTAAATTTGATTCGATAAAAATAAAAGATATGGATGATAAAGTAGCGGCAGTTAAAAAAATTTCCGGTGAGGTTGAACCGTTTTCCATACAAAAACTTTCAAGATCGCTACAAAATTGCGGGGCTTCAAAAGAAGATATTGAAAAAATTTTGACCGTCATAAAACCCAGAATTTTTGATGGAATTTCCTCTAATTTAATTTATAAAAATGCCTTTTTCCTATTGAAAAAATACAATCGGGTTTCCGCTTCAAAATACAGTTTAAAAAGAGCGATTTTCGATTTGGGCCCAACCGGATTTCCTTTTGAAAGACTGATTGGCGCGCTGTTAAAGCAAAAAGGCTATAAAACCAAAATTGGCGAAATATTAAACGGGGCTTGCATAACCCACGAAATAGATGTTTTGGCTGAAAAAGACGGCAATGTTTATGCGGTTGAATGTAAATTTCATACAGATCCTTCCGCGGTAAGCAATGTGAAAATTCCCTTGTATATCAATTCCAGGTTTCTTGATGTTCAAAAAGCATGGAACAATTCAGGAAAAACCACCCATTTAAAACAAGGCTGGCTGGCTACCAATACGCGTTTTACCAAAGATGCCATAGAATACGCCCGATGCGTTGACTTAACTTTGTTGAGCTGGGATTACCCGCCAAATAACGGATTAAAAAGCAATGTCGATAAATATGGCTTATATCCCATAACCACCCTGACCTCTTTAACAAAAAAGGAAAAAGCACGGCTTATGGAAAAAGACATTATTTTGGTAAAAGAACTTTCTAAAAATCCAGATTCATTGAATCATTTAGGTTTTTCTGAAAAGCAAAAGGCCTTGGTTTTAGCCGAAGTGCATAAATTATGTAATTTTTAATCTTTACGATGCTTTGTTTTGGCGTTCCCCTGCGGGTCAGGCTTTTCATTGCAATCCGTCATTGCGAGGCACGAAGCAATCTTTTGAACATATTGGTTCACAAACTCGCAATGTCGGGATTTCCATTTCAATCCTTAACGCGGGTTCAACCTGCCTGCCGCTAGATAGGTTAACAATAAATAATTTAAATTTTTATGGCGCTCTTAGCGGTTAAAAGCATCATTCAATGAATTCTGGTTTGTCATTTCATTATTTAGTTTGCACAAATTGAGAGCGCGCTTTAGCATTGTTTTTAATTCCTCGGATTTTACAAAAAATCTCCAATTCATCCAAATCAATCACAATATCCATAACCTCAAATCCTTGAGAAATCATATCTTTTTTTAATTTAAGAAATGATTTATGCCAATCTTTCCACTTGTCGTGCAAATTTTCTTTGTCGTCCGCCAATGCTATAAAACGTTTCCAATCCTTTTCTCTATAATATGCTAAATTTACTTTTGTCATCGTGTTTTAATTTTTTAACTACTTGTTTAACAATCATTTTATCGAAAAACTTGCAGAAATAAAATAATGCCTTTCATCATTATCAAATCAATTCCTAAAGCTTTAGGATCTCCATTTCACCAAAATTAAAAATAAATTGCATCAGTAACAAGTTTTTAAATTTTACAACCTTCAAAATAGGTTCAATTTCGTAATTTTGTATTTACTACTTCCGATAGCAATCGGACCTAAAAAAAGAAAATGTTAGATATCAAAAAAATCAGGGCCGATTTCCCCATTTTAAATCAGCAAGTAAACGGCAAACCATTGGTTTATTTGGACAATGCCGCCACCAGCCAAAAACCGCAAGTTGTTATAGACAGTTTGGTAAATTACTATTCAACCATCAATGCAAATATTCACAGAGGTGTTCATACTTTAAGTCAGTTAGCCACCGACGCTTTTGAACAATCCAGAATAAAACTGCAACAACATTTTAACGCCAAAAAAAGCCACGAAATTATTTTTACTTCGGGCACAACGCACAGCATCAACATTGTGGCAACCGGTTTTACATCGTTGTTGCAAAAAGGAGATGAATTGATTGTTTCCGCAATGGAACACCATTCAAATATTGTGCCTTGGCAAATGTTGTGTGAGCGCACCGGAGCCATTTTGAAAGTGATTCCAATGAACCAGGAAGGCGAATTGTTGATGGATGAATATGACCAAATGCTTTCGAATAAAACAAAACTGGTATTTGTAAACCACGTTTCAAATGCGTTGGGAACCATCAATCCAATCAAAGAAATTATTGATAAAGCCCATCAAGTTGGTGCTGCGGTTTTGATTGACGGCGCGCAATCGAGTCCGCATATTAAAACAGATGTTCAAGCGCTTGATGCCGATTTTTATGTGGTTTCTGCCCACAAAATGTGCGGTCCAACCGGCGTTGGCATTTTATACGGAAAAGAAGCTTGGCTCAATAAATTGCCACCGTATCAAGGTGGCGGAGAAATGATCAAAGAAGTGACTTTTGAAAAAACCACTTATGCCGATTTGCCGCACAAATTTGAAGCAGGAACGCCAAATATTGCCGGTGTAATTGCTTTTGGAACGGCAGTAGATTATATGAACAGCATTGGTTTTGACAATATTGCCGCTTATGAAAATGAATTGCTGCAATACGCAACAAAAAAATTATTACAAATTGAAGGATTAAAAATTTATGGAACTTCAGAACACAAAACTTCCGTTATTTCCTTCAATATTGGAGAAATTCATCCTTATGATATTGGTACCATCATAGATAAATTGGGCGTTGAGGTGAGAACTGGCCACCATTGCGCACAACCCATTATGGATTTTTACAAAATTCCCGGAACCGTGCGCGCTTCATTTTCATTTTACAATACTTTTGAAGAGGTTGATGTGTTATACAATGCTTTAATAAAGGCAAAAATGATGCTTTCTTAAGAATTAAACCTATTGCGACATTCTATTAATACATGGATTAACTTTATTGGCAAATCATTTTTTTAACATAAATTTTTAAGAATTTGTTGTTGTTTAACTTTTTATTAATATATTCGAATATCTTTTTTTAAGGATAAACCCCAATTATTAATTAAACTTAATCTAATTAACAATGAAAAAATTATTTCTTTCTTTAGCTATTTTGGCTTTAGCAATTGTCGCTTGTCAAAATAATGATGAAGCAACTCCAAACCAAGAAGCCGCCGTAGACATGGGCGACTTTTACGTTTATACTTCCGATGATGTTTCTGCAAAAAGCACCAAAGATGCTCCTGTTGATAAATGCGCCAGTATGAAAGTTTTAAACCAACAATTAAGGGATAATCCTGGTTTGGAACAACGTATGTTTGACATTGAAAAACACACAAGAACCCTTATTGCCGCTAAAGGAGCTGCCAACAAAGGAAAACCAGGTGGTGGCACAACACCTCCTCCTCCTACGCCTTATGTAGGAAAGGTTACTATTCCTGTTATTATAAATATTTTGGAAGATGCGGCCCATTCTGTAACTCAGGCCCATATTACTTCTCAGATTGCCATTTTAAATGACGATTTTAACAACAACAATCCAAATACAATTAGTGTTCCTGGAGAATTTGCTGGTTTGGTTGCCAATAACAATATTACTTTTGTTCTTGCCGGCATTAACAGAAAAACTTCAGTTAAAGCAACTTGGGGAACCAATGATGCTATGAAACATGCAAACCAAGGTGGTTGGGACGCGACGGATCCTGCTCACAATTTAAACCTGTGGGTATGTGAAATAGGTGGCGGTATTTTAGGATATGCACAATTCCCAGGCGGCACTTTAGCAACTGATGGTGTTGTTATTGGTTCAGACTTTTTAGGTGAAAATGCAGCTGGCGGTCAATATGGTCATGGCAGAACTGCAACTCACGAAATTGGTCACTGGTTAAACTTACGCCATATTTGGGGTGATGGAAGATGTGCACAAGACGATTTTGTTACAGATACACCAAGTTCAGACAGATCAAATTTTGGTTGCCCAACTTATCCGCTGGTTCATTGCCAATCTGCTGATATGACTATGAACTATATGGATTATACAGATGACCTTTGCATGTATATGTTCACACTTGGTCAAGACGACAGAATGAGGACTATATTTGCTTCTGGCGGTTCACGAGAAAGTTTTGTGCTTCCATAAACTTGTGTGATACACTTATAAATAAAGCCGTCTTAAAATTATTTTTTAGGCGGTTTTTTTATATCTTTAAATGATTAAATTTAAAAAAATGAAACTTTTTAAAATGACTTTAATTTTACTCATGGTATCGTCAATTTCTTGCCAAAGTCAAGATAAAAAAGATACTATTTCACTGAATTATGATGCACAAACAAGGGGTTTTCAATTGGCTATTCAAATGGAAAACAACTTGCTGGAAGTTACTAAAAACAACGAAACACATCAAATTGAATTGTCTGAAAACCAATTTAATGAGGTAGTTGAGCTGGTTAAAAAAATTGATTTCAATGCTTTAAAAAGTAACATTTCCATGGATGATCTTGCGGTTGACAAGGCTATAAAAGGCGTTTTTGAACTTAACTTCAACAATGAAATTTATGCCTTTGAATTTGACCACAACAATGCGCCGGAACAAATCCAGGAATTGCTGAACAAACTGCAAAGCTTTGAGGCATTGAAAGAATAAATCTTAAATAAATAATTTTCAAAGCAACGAAAAATCTGCCTTTTGTCCTTATCAGGTTAAAAAAATAATAAAGCGTATCTTTGCCGCTCATAAAATCGTGCTGTTTTAAAGTTTAGGAAACTAAGGCTCTGTAAAGAAATAAATGGTGCAGAATTAGCGAAGTAATTTTGTGCTTTTTCAAGGCGTAAATGAGGCGAATAGCCACAGCTATTTAACAATTTTACAACGCAAAAAAAGCGCAAAAGAACGAGATAAAATGTATAAGTTATATCGTTACAGAGCCTAAATCCTTAAAAATGCTCTGCAGAAAATAGCAAAATGTCCAAATTGCCTAAAATTCATAAATTTATCGATCTTTCAGATTATGGAAGACCCGCAGCCAGAATTATTGCAAATTCCCTTAAAAAAACTTCCTTTACGCCAGTTCAAGTTACTGTAAGTTTTATTATTTCGGGAGTCATTGCCATTGCCTGTATGCTTTATGGTTATTATTGGGCGGCCGCTTTTTTCCTGATTTTAAAATCGGTTTTGGATGCCGCAGACGGAGAATTGGCGCGCGTAAAAAACACACCTTCCTATACTGGGCGCTATTTTGATTCCATAGCCGACATTATTTTAAATTTCTTCATTTTTTTAGCGATTTGGCACATCACAAATTCAAGTTTAATATACGCATTGCTCGCTTTTGTGGGCGTTCAATTGCAAGGGACTTTGTACAATTATTACTATGTTATTCTCAGAAACAAGTTTAATGGCGATACCACAAGTCGTGTTTTTGAAGATAAAACGCCAACGGCGTTAAAAGGGGAAAATCAGCGAAATGTGAATTTCCTTTTTGCGCTTTATAAGTTGCTTTATGGCGTTTTCGACAAAACAATCTATTTTTTGGACAAAAAAGCAATCAGAGACAAACCTTTTAACAACTGGTTTATGACTGCCGTTTCCACTTTCGGACTGGGGTTTCAGTTGCTTATTATTTCCGTGATGCTGGTGTTGGGATGGGCGGCATTTATCATTCCTTTTTTCATAGTTTATACCGCAATGATATTCGTTTTTATCGGCATCAGAAAAGTATTATGATTTTAGGAATCCGTCAGCATTCAAAAGGAATTTTTTATTAAAACAGCGGTTTTTCCTGATTGCTATAGCCAAAATCCTCCAGCAGTTTTCCTTTTTTTGAAGCTTCAACCGCCAGCACATCACAACGTTCATTTTGCAAGTGATTATTGTGCCCTTTAATCCATTCAAATTTGGTGTTGTTCGGATTGTAAATCGCTAAAAATCGTTTCCACAAATCGGGGTTTTTAACATTTTTGAATTGTTTTTTTTGCCAACCCAATAGCCATTTTTTTTCAACGGCATCCACCACATATTTTGAATCGGAAAAAATAGTGATTTCCGCATCTTTCGTTTTCATATTCTCCAAAGCCACAATTACAGCCAGCAATTCCATTCGGTTGTTGGTGGTTTTTTTATAGCCTTCAGAAAACTCTTTTCTGTAGCGTTTCCCAACCCATTCCATCACAATTCCATAGCCGCCCGGACCCGGATTTCCGCTGCATGCGCCGTCTGTATAAATATGTACTTTAGGTTTTTCAGCCATTTTTAAGGATTACTTTTTCTATCACTTTCGGGAAATTCTCCTGTTCTAATTTGTGTATTTTTTCAGCGACATCATCTGGCGTGTCACTTTCTAAAATCTCAAAACTTTTCTGAAAAATAATGGCGCCTTCATCATAATTTTCATTTACATAATGAATGGTAATTCCGGTTTTTTTTTCCCTATTTTCAACAACGGCATTGTGTACGTGCATTCCGTACATTCCTTTTCCGCCATATTTTGGCAACAGAGCAGGATGAATGTTGATTATTTTATTTGGAAAAGCTTTCAGGATTTTTGCGGGAATTTTCCATAGAAATCCAGCTAAAATGACGTAATCTGCATTTTCCTTCAAAAGATTCAACACTTCATCGGTATCAATAAAATCATTTTTGTCAAAACTTTTGTTCGGAATATTTAAACGGCTGGCGCGTTCTAAAACTTTGGCGTCTTTTTTATTTGATAACACATAAACCACTGAAATTGAATCGCTGTTTTTAAAATAATTTATGATGTTTTCAGCATTGGTGCCGGATCCTGAAGCCAGTATGGCAATATTTTTCATCTGTTTAAATTTTATTTTTTAGCGGTAATCCCGAAAATTCGGGACTGTTCGCCATTAATCATTCCTTCATGTATCAAAATTTGTTATGCTCGTTTCATTTGCACAAATTATTATCTTGGTTGAAACAACAAATAAAATGAATTTATGCCAACAAATATGGGGTAAATTAAAAAACTTTGCCTATTTTTAAAACATCAATTTTTATCTTTTATGAATTAAAAGATTTTGATTTAAATAAAGTTTTATATTTTTGCCGAGTAATTAAATTTAAAATAAAAGAATTATGTCAGACATTGCATCAAGAGTAAAGGCCATTATCGTAGATAAATTGGGCGTTGACGAAAATGAAGTAACAACAGAAGCTAGCTTTACTAACGATTTAGGAGCAGACTCACTTGATACTGTTGAGTTAATCATGGAATTCGAAAAAGAATTTGATATTCAAATTCCAGACGATCAAGCCGAAAACATTGGCACTGTAGGTCAAGCAATTAGCTACATAGAAGCGGCAAAAAAGTAATTTAAAATATGGAGATTAAACGAGTAGTTGTAACTGGACTTGGTGCATTAACGCCTATTGGCAATAATATTGAAGAATTTTGGAACGGGCTTGCTAACGGTATTAGCGGGGCAGCTCCAATAACTCATTTCGATGCGTCCAAGTTCAAAACTCGTTTTGCCTGTGAACTCAAAAATTTTGACATTACGCAATTTTTTGACAGAAAAGAGGCCCGTAAAATGGATCGATTCACTCAGTACGCCATGGTTGCTGCTGATGAAGCTCTTGTAGATTCAAAATTAGATTTAGAAAAAGTCGATAAAGATCGCGTTGGTGTTATTTGGGGTGCAGGAATTGGCGGACTGGAAACTTTTCAAAATGAAGTTTTAAGTTATGCCGAAGGCGATGGCACACCAAGATTTAACCCTTTCTTTATTCCTAAAATGATTGCGGATATTGCTCCAGGCCAAATTTCAATCAGATATGGGTTTAGAGGTCCAAACTTTGCAACGGTATCTGCCTGTGCATCTTCCTCAAACGCCATCATTGATGCCTTAAATTATATTCGCTTAGGTCACGCCGACGTGATGGTTTCTGGCGGTTCAGAAGCAACAATTACCATTGCCGGAATAGGAGGATTTAATGCCTTACAGGCGCTTTCAACAAGAAATGACGATCCGTCAACGGCATCAAGACCATTTGACAAAGACCGAGATGGTTTTGTTTCAGGAGAAGGAGCCGGCGCACTTATTTTAGAAGAATACGAGCACGCAAAAGCAAGAGGCGCAAAAATTTACGCTGAAATTGCAGGCGGAGGTTTATCTGCCGACGCTTATCATATCACTGCACCGCATCCGGAAGGATTAGGCGCCATAAATGTGATGAAAAACTGCTTAAGGGATGCAGGTTTAAAACCGGAAGATGTTGATGCCATTAATATGCATGGAACTTCAACGCCACTTGGTGATATAGCCGAAACCAAAGCAATTTTAGAGGTTTTTGGTGAACACGCTTATCATATTAACCTCAATTCAACCAAGTCAATGACTGGTCATTTATTGGGTGCTGCCGGAGCTGTTGAAGCAATTGCTTCAATTTTGGCCATAAAATATGGAATTGTGCCGCCTACCATCAACCATTTTACGGATGATGATCAAATAGACAGTAAATTAAATTTTACCTTCAACAAAGCACAAAAACGCGATGTGAAAGTTGCTATGAGCAACACTTTTGGATTTGGGGGACACAATGCCTGTGTGCTCTTTAAAAAACTTGATTAACAGCGATACTGAATGGGTTTCATTCGAAAAATAATTACCTCCCGTCCTAAAAAAAGTGAGGATGTTTTTTATACTGATTTAAGTAAAATATTAGGATTTAAGCCTAAAAACATTAGCCATTACCAAAAAGCATTTGTTCACCGCTCCATTAAAGAGTACGACAAAAAAACAGGATTTCCTTTAAATTACGAACGTTTAGAATTTTTGGGCGACGCCATTCTCAGTGCCGTAATAGCCGCACATTTATTTAAAGCAGTTCCTTCAGGAGATGAAGGTTATTTGACACAAATGAGGTCAAAAATTGTAAACAGGGAGCATCTTAACGAACTGGGAAGAGACCTAGATTTGTTACGTTTTATCCGAAGCAACGTCATCCTTTCAAACTTTGGGGAAAATGTTCACGGAAACATTTTTGAAGCTTTAATTGGAGCCATATATTTGGACAGAGGTTACACCTACTGCGAAAAATTTATTAATAAAAGAGTTATCGCCCCTTATGTCGATATCCCGAAACTTGAAGGCAAAATCACCAGTTACAAGAGTTTGTTTATTGAATGGTGCCAAAAGAAAAAGAAAGACTTGGCTTTTGAGGTTTATGAAGATTCAGGCAATGATGCCATTAAACAATTTAGCGTAAAACTTTTTTTAGATGGAGAACTCATTGCCAAAGGAAGAGCCACTTCAAAGAAAAAAGCTGAAGAAGTTGCGGCAAAAAGAGCCTATTATGCTTTTCAAAACGAAATTACAGTAGGATAAACGCCATTACGAATACGATTTCGTAATATTATTAGTTACTGTAATTAAACAATGGTATTTTTGCTAAAATAAATTTTCCTTCTTTTTATGCAACTATTAACGTTTGATTTAGAAGATGATTATTCATTAATTGGCATTCATTCAACTGAGGAAGATTACAGATTGGCCTATCTTTTAAACAACTGTTTAAATTTTAAACTGACAAGATTTAAGGATAATTTGGATTTCAAAAATTCAACTTCGGTATTTCCTTTGTTTGAATATAAAGACGAAGCCAATTTTATTAATTACTATTTAATCAATAACAAGTATACAGAACTTACTGACAATCAACATAAAGAGGGTTTGTTTGGCGGAAATTACAGCACTACTTCTTATTTAATTCCCGAAAAAAAGAAAGTGGACTTTTTTTTAAAAATTGAAGGCTGCAATAAAGAGGATTTTATTAAAAATTTAGTTAACGATTTAAATAAAATAAACCAAATAATAACCTCCTATTCGATAGAGTTAATCTCATTAAAATCAAAAGAAAATCTTATATTTTAAATATGGCAAACAATAGAAAACGCACAAAAATTGTAGCAACATTAGGACCCGCTTGCAACACTGTAGAAATTATGGAAAACATGATGGAAGCAGGCGTAAATGTATTTAGGGTTAATTTTTCGCATGCCGATTATGCCGATGTTGAAGAAAAAATTAAAATAATTAGGGAAATTAACGTGCGTCGCGGTTTTCACGTGGCGATTTTAGCCGATTTACAAGGGCCTAAATTGAGGGTTGGTGTTATGGGCGAAGGCATATTTTTAAATATTGGCGACACCTTTACCTTTACCACCATAAAATGTGAGGGAACAAAAGAAAAGGCCTTTATGACCTATAAAAGATTCCCAAAAGACGTTCAGGTTGGTGAGCATATTTTGGTTGATGACGGTAAATTATTATTTGAAGTTACCGCAACAGACAGAGATACGCAAGTGACCACAAAAGTATTGCGCGGCGGAAAATTAAATTCCAAAAAAGGCGTAAACTTACCAAACACAAAAATATCCCTTCCTGCCCTTACAAAAAAGGATATTGAAGACGCTTTGTTTGCCATTAAAATGGAAGCCGACTGGATTGCGCTTTCTTTCGTTAGAACTGCGGAAGATTTAATTCAGCTAAGAGATTTAATAGCGGCAAATTCTCCGCATAAAATTCCGATTATCGCAAAAATTGAAAAACCGGAAGCTGTTGAAAATATTGACAAATTAACGCCTTATTGCGATTGTTTAATGGTTGCCCGCGGTGATTTGGGTGTTGAGGTGCCGATGGAAAAAGTGCCGTTAATTCAAAAAAGATTGGTGCTAAAAGCCAAAAAAGCGCATATTCCTGTGATTATTGCAACCCAAATGATGGAAACAATGATTACCAACCAGGTTCCGACAAGGGCAGAGGTAAATGATGTTGCAAATTCCATTATGGATGGTGCTGATGCCGTTATGCTTTCCGGAGAAACTTCCGTTGGTGAATTTCCTTTGGAAGTCATCAAACAAATGAGACGAATTATTGAAAGCGTAGAAAACTCGCCTTTAATCACCATTCCTGATCAATCTGTGGAATGCGTAAATGAACGTTACATCACAAAAGTAATATGCCATCAGGCAGCAATAATTGCCGACACCATTTCTGCGGAAGTGATTACAACTTTAACAGACTCAGGTTACACAGCATTTCATATTTCATCATGGAGACCAAAATCCAATATTTTGGTATTTTCTTCAAACAGAAGAATCTTGGCGATGCTCAATTTATTGTGGGGCGTTAAAGGCGTTTTTTACGACCGTTTTGTAAGTACCGACGAAACCATTGAAGATATCAATAGAATGGCACACGAAAGAGGCTATTTAAAAGAAGGGGATTTCGCCATAAACATCACTTCTATGCCAGTTAAAGAAAGAGGAATGGCAAACACTTTGCGCATTACGCAATACAAATAGAAAGCGCTTAAAGTGCCTAAAGTTTGGAGTACTTAAAGTTGGAAAAATGAACTAAACATAAAAACAGTCGTTACCAATCAGTACTTAAAGTGCCTAAAGTTTGAAGTACTTAAAGTTAAAAAAAGGGGACTTTTATGAAGTTAAAAAGTTTCAATTATATTAAAAATAAGTCATTTTTGAAAAAATTGAAAAACCTATCAACGATTTTTCAGTACATTATCATAAAAATTAAATAACCTACTTTCGGCATGCAAGCTTTTAGGCAATTTAGGCACTCCAAACTTTAGGCACTGATTAGTTACAAACAGTCTAATTTTTTATTAAAATTAGACTGTTTTTTTATGGCATAATACTAAAAAATAGTTGGTAGATAGTGCTGGGCCATATTTCCATTGGCATTAGCTAAAACTTCATATTTGTTTTTATAACAGTTGCATCATTCAACACAAATGGCATTGGCATCATAATTTCGGTTCTCGGCGTTATTTTGAATTGTGGATTGGTGAATAAATCGTATTTGGCTTCCAATATATCAATATCCATCTTTTGATCTTTATCGACCACAAATTCAATGTCAATAATTTCGTCTTTGCCGGTTCTGTAAAAATTGATAATGGTGCCTTTTTCCACAGAAAACACATAGTTGCTGTTTTTAACAATTTCCGAAGATTCCCCATTTACCAGAAACGATTTAAATTGAATGGGTAATTTGGTCAACACTTCAACTTTATTGGCATTTCGAGGTGATTTAATTCTTAAATGAATTTTTCGATCGGCGCCAATGAGCGTGTCTAAAACTATTGAAATTACTGGTTTCTCCAAATTTATGACGGCCGTTTTAACGTGAAATTGAATGCTTGTTTTGTATTTGCTTGCCGTTGTATTTTCATCATAGCTTCCTTTGGTTGGATTTTCGCCTAAAAATTGTTTGGTAAAATCATCTGTTTGCGTGTTGTAGCTCGCCCAATATGCTTCATTTTTATTGCTGTCGAAAACATATAAAACACTGTTGGGTTTTTTGCGGTCAACGCTATAGGATGAAAATAGGGAAGCGGAAATCAACGCCATCAAACCAATGAACAAAAACACCAAACTCAACTTTTTATGGTTTTTATATTGCTGAAAAACAGGAATTAAAAATCCGAACAGCAAAACGGTAAAAACAGCCGAAACCACCAACATTTTAAGTCCGAGCCCAACTGGAAGCATTTTTACCAAAGGCGCAAATATAATGAGCACCGGAATACTGAACAGCGTAAACAGCAGCAACATATTTACTTTGGAAGTTGAAAATTGTGAGATAAAAAGCATGCACAATAAAATGATTGCGGGAAGTATAAAAAATGCGGCACCTGGTAAATAGAAAGCCACAAATCCGTTAATCATCAACCAGAAAAACAAGGGAGCCACCAATAAATCCTGTTTGGTGCTTTTTTTGAAATAATCCTTGTAAAACCAAAAACAGATGACCAAAGTAAGCGAAACGAAAGCTGCAATATAATAATAGCCATTATAGGTAAATCCGTGCAAAATATCGTTGTATTGCGGATGAATTTTTAACAACAATTTCCATCCAAAAAATGCTAATGCAGCTGAAATTAACAATGAAAATGTAAACGGATAAAATCCTTTTGCAATTCCTTCCACCGTATTTTTCTTTTTTAAAACGCCCATAAAAAGCATCATCAAAAATAAAATTGCACAAACAATAAACATAGGAATTACCCAAGAAAACGGATAAAATACCATGCCTATAACGGGAAAATTAAAATATACGTAATCAGCCTCCGATTTTAATTTTTCTAAATCTGCATTTGCAAAATAGTTCATCGTTGCCATTAAATAAGAAGCCTGATGCTTGAATGAATTTATATCCATTCTTTCATAAGAATCCTGGACGGTATGATAATCGAAATGGTCATCAATAAACGCAAAATTATACCCGTCAATATTTGCACCTTCCCTAAAAACGGTCAAATCGGTATCATTGGGCAACATTTTATAAATGCTGTACATTAGCGAATTGGCCACCGGATAATCGGTGTCCGCCTGCTGAAAAGCTTCAATTAATTTTTTGTTTCCGCCGTTGGTTTCCAGCAACATATAACTTGGACCGCCACTTCCGCGCGCTTCAAAATTCAACACCAATCCAACATCTTTTGCCCAAGGATGGTGGTTTACAAAAGCATTGGCACCCAACAAGCCCAATTCTTCAGCATCGGAAATGCAAATAATGATGTCGTTTTTCGGAATTTCCTTTTTCGCCAAATAGGCGCGAATTCCTTCCAAAATTACCGCCACGCCGCTTCCGGCGTCACTGGCGCCCAAAGAAGAATGTGGATTGGAATCGTAGTGCGAAAGCAGGAGTAATGCTTTTCCGTTTTCGCTTCCATTAATTCGCGCTAAAATATTTTTGGTTTTTGCGGCGGCTCTCCATTTTTGGTTTACGGCAAATTGTTCCTGAATTTCAACCTGCAATCCTAATTTTTTAAGATCGGCAGCAATATAATTTACGACAGCTTCGTGTTCTGGGGAACCCGTAAAATGAGGTTTTTTAGAAATTTCTTTTAACTGAACCAATGCGTTATCGGTAGAAAAAGCTGTTAAAGAACTTTGTTTTTCAATTTTTGCAGAAGGCGTTAAGGAATAAAAGCCGTAAAAAATTGAAATTCCAATAATGAATAATGAAATAATTTGGTGGTTTTTTTTTGAAATCATCGTTTTATAAATGGTTAGTTTAACGTTTATTCTTTTTTTATTAACAGATAATAATCATTTTCCAAAGCCAAATAGCCTTGGTCATAAATGTAAAAATAGGTGTTTCCCGTTTTTGTGGTGTAAATTGAAGTAAAATAATTAAAATCGAAATTCCCGTCCAGCAGTTTTCTTCGGGTGACTTTGGTTTTTCCGGTTTCGTTTAATTCAGAAAGCAACCGATGGTTTTTACGAAGTCGGTTATTGGTGTTCCGAATTAAATTTTTGCTTTCCTTGTCAATTTTATTGTTGTAGCTGTTTCGGCAATAATCTGAACAGAATTTTTTATCGACCCTTCCGCTAAAAGGTTCATCGCATTCCAAGCATTTTGTTTTCATAACGAGTTTTTATAAGATTTGTGCGGCTTAAAAATCGGAGATTTTTCCGCTGAAGCAATATTTTTATTGAATGTTTGTAGGTTACTATTTAGGTTAAATTTGAGCATAAATTTTATGAGGTGTTGGCAGTTGGCTTTTGTCCTTTTACAACTTTTTGAATTTCTAATTCCTTTCTAAACCAATTACTGTTTTATCATTATTGTGATACAACAACAATATGGATCTTCTTATCTGATAATGCTCAACAGAACTTAAATTGTATAATTTGGTCCAATCTGGCTCATTAATATATGTTTGGATAATTTCTCCGAATGTTATATTTCCATCATTATTGATTGTGTAATCTCCACTGTATACGTTACTTACTCTAAATCCTGAAACTGTTCCTTTTCCGTTGGAATCGGGCTCGCTAAAATTTGCAGTGATGTCACCATTGTTAATATCCGGCCAAGTATTGTCATCCGTTTTAGTTATCTTTTTACTGTCGTTTATGTAATAAATTACCTTCCAACTACCGATCAAATCATAGGAAATGTCTTCTTTTGAACAACTATTTAAAAAGAATGCGACAACCAATAAAAAAATCGATTTTTTAATTAAAGAATTAGTTTTCATATTTTGTCAGATTATCAGGTTAGTCAAATTCAATTTATCAGCTTACTGCCAACGAGTTTGGACATGAAAAATTGCGGGTTTAAAACGCAATTTTCCGATGTTTAAATTTAATATTTTTTTTATTTTAAAAACATTCTATATTACTAAAATAAGCAATTTTTTAGGTGCGTTGTTAACTGTTGGGCATTATTCTTTTATGCTAATCAGTTCGTAATTAGTACTTCTGCCTCCTGCCATTTCTTTTCTTAAAATTCCTTTTTTTATTAAATCTTGAATATCTCTTAGGGCTGTATCTGGTGAACATTTAGTGATTTTCGCCCATTTTGAAGATGTTAGCTTTCCTTCAAATCTATCTAGTAATTTGTTTAACATTAGTTTTTGTCTTTCATTTTGAATTAAGATAGCGTTTCGATTCCAAAAATTATGTTTTTGCATTACTTTTTCCAAAGTAATATTTGAAGCTTCAAGAGCGTCTAAAAGGCAATTTAAAAACCATTTAATCCAATTGGTAATATCTAAATTTCCTTGTTGGGTTTTTTCAA
The DNA here is from genome assembly GCA_002842505.1 of Bacteroidetes bacterium HGW-Bacteroidetes-3. Lineage (GTDB taxonomy): Bacteria > Bacteroidota > Bacteroidia > Flavobacteriales > Flavobacteriaceae > Lutibacter. The sequence continues at coordinate 21,117 of PHDE01000031.1, forward strand.
GTATCTCGTAATAACTTTTCCTTTCTATTCTAATTTGTGATGACATACTATAAAATCTTTGCGAAATGCCATCTGCTCTTGCTAATAATAAATCTGTTAAAGCTCTTGCAATTCTACCGTTACCATCCTCGAAAGGATGAATTGTTATAAACCAAAGATGCGCAATACAAGCTTTTATTACAGGTTCAATTTTTTCGGTATTGTTAAACCATTTCAAGAAAACATCCATTTCTTTTTCAATATTTTCTGAATCTGGAGCCTGAAAATGAACTTTTTCTTTTCCTAAAGCTCCAGAAACAACTTGCATTGGTTCGGTAGAGTCATTTCGCCATTGTCCTATTAATATTTTATACATTCCACTTCTTCCAGTTGGGAATAAGGAGTAATGCCAATCAAAAAGTCTTTCTTTGGTTAATTTTTCAGTAAATTTTTGTGTTGCGTCTAACATCATATCTACAACACCATCAACATTTCTTTCAGATAATACAAGTCCAGAAATATTCATTCCTAATCTTCTCGCAATAGAAGAACGAACCTGGTCAGGATTTAAAATTTCACCTTCAATTTCAGTAGATTTTATTACATCTAAAGTCAAATTTTCTAAAACAGCCTCATTTTGTAATTCAAAACCAAGAACTTCCATTTTACCGATAATTCTACCTTGTAAATTTCTTACTTCTCCTATTAATCCTATTATCTCTTCATTGTTCCAAAGAAAGTTAGGCCAGTTCTCTTTTTGATAAATATATGGTTTCATTTTCTGCACATTATGCGGTAAATATAAAGCTTATTTACCGCAAACAAAAATTATTTTCATTATGTTTTGCGGTAAATAAATGTCGTAATCTCCGCATAATTTTTTTCGAGCCTTACCGGCAACGAGTTTTAATATTATCAATCAATTTTTATATGGCCCCAATTTTCGCCCCATTTAATGCGGTATAACTGCATTTCTGAAACGCCAAATTGTTTGGCAATTAAACGCACTCGGGTTCTGCGGTTTGGATCCAACATTTTCTTTTTAATGATTCTGACACGGCCTTCCGTTAATTTTGAAGTGGTTACTTGTCCAATTCTTGCAATTTTTTTCGGATTTTTTTTATGGTGTAAATACATTTCTGTTTTATTTGCCCATTTTAAATTGGAAGCCCAATTATTTAATTTATCAAAGTCCAAATGAATGACAATATTTTGATCCTCCCTTTTTTCTAAAAACAACATTGCCACCAAACGATGCACATAAAATTGGGACGATTTTCCCTTGCCTTTTTTGATAAATCCAAAAGATTCATAATTGCATACTATAGACGTTGGAGACAGTCGCCAATTTTCTTCATAAATTTTTTTCTTTTTGACACGCCCGTAGTTTGACACCATATATTCATCTTCCTCGCACATCTTTTCGTTGGAAAAGGGCATCCAAACTTCCTTTCTGAAATTTACAATCATTTGAGTTTTTTTTAGTAGCATAAATTCAAATATACAACAAATTATCCGTTTACAAGCGACTACAAACATTTACAATCGAAAGTAATTAAATACCAACCGAATAACACAAAATACCCAACTTACATTTGCCCTGTTGAATTGAACTAATGACATTCGACTAAATTTAAAACCTTATCTTATGAGTACGTTAAGAAACAAAGTACAGTTAATTGGAAACTTAGGAAACAATCCTGAAATCATCACTTTAGAATCAGGTAAAAAATTGGCAAAATTCTCTATCGCCACAAATGAAAGTTACAAAAACGCGAAAGGCGAAAAAGTGACGGACACGCAATGGCACAATGTGGTTGCCTGGGAAAAAACTGCAGAAATTGTTGAAAAATACCTGGAAAAAGGAAAAGAAGTGGCCATTGAAGGCAAATTAACCTCAAGAAGTTACGATGATAAAGATGGCGTAAAAAGATACGTTACCGAAATTATCGTGAACGAATTGTTGCTTTTGGGCGCAAAATAACGGGGGAAATTGCTATTGAAATGAAGAAGTGAGAAGAGGGCGGATGTTGCGCCCTCTTTTTCAATTTGATAAAATCCTAATTTAAATTGATGCTGTTAATTCATAAACCATTGCAATTTCAATTAAAAATGTTTTGGGTCTGCCCGCCTTTTTGGTTGGCGTTCCCGCAAGGGTCGCGCCATTCGTTTCAATCTTTTTTTCGGTAAAAACCTCAAAAAAGGATTTCCGCTACTGTCGCTAACGCAGCTTGACATAAAAACAAAAATCAGTATTACCCAGTTTTTAAAAACGCTGTTATTTCTCGGATGTAGTTTATTCTTTTGATTTCCAATCTTTTTGCTCCTGTTCAGTTAAAAAAGTCCAGGCCACAATTCGGGTAATTTTATTGCCCTGGTGCATCGGGATTATTTTAATGTCGGTGGCATTTAATTTTTTTAAGGAATCGCACATTCCTTCCACATTTTCCTTTTTGGAAACCAAAGAACTGTACCAAAAACACTGCGTTTTAAACATCGAACTTTCATACAAATAAGTGTGAAGAAATGCCTTTTCGCCGCCTTTGTACCATAATTCCTGTTGTTTTCCGCCAAAATTTCTAATGTTGGCATCGTTTTCATTCCCCAAACCCGTCAATTTTCTGGTGTTCGCCATCATTGCTTCTTCCTGTGAACCATAAAACGGCGGATTGCACATTGAAGCCGAAAATTTGTCGGTTTCTTCCAAAATCCCTTTTAAAACTTGGGTTGAATGACTTTGCTTCAGCAATTTGATGGATTGGTCCAATCCGTTCTCTTTGACAATCAATTCGGCAACTTCCAAAGATTTTTGGTCGATATCCGTACCCGTAAATTGCCAGCCATACTCCGCATTTCCCAAAAGCGGATAAATGCAATTGGCACCGGTGCCAATGTCCAACACTTTTGCGTTGGTTGAAATTCCGGATGCTTTCAGCAAATCGGCCAAATAATGGATATAATCTACCCGGCCTGGAATGGGCGGACATAAATTGTCATCGGGGAATTCCCAAAACTTTACGTTGTAATATTTAAACAACAAGGCCGTATTTAAACTTTTTACCGCTTTTTGGTTGGCAAAATCGATGGTTTCTGTGCCATAAGCGTTCACAAAAGAAAATGCCTTTAACGGCGGAAATGCTTCACACAATTCGGTAAAATCATAGCCTTTGTTGTGCTTGTTGTTCGGATGAAGTTCGCTTGTTTTTTTATTGGTTCCCATAATCCACCTATTTCTGCAAAAGTACTCATTTTAAGTTTTAACATTATTTTATATTTACAAAACGAATGAACGTTCATTTTGTAAATATTTTGTGTATCTTTGCATCAGAAAAAATATTTAAAAGTTAACGATGGCAAAACGCACAAAAAGTAACGAAAAACGAATTGCGCTGCTCAACGCAACCCTTTATTTGGTGAACAACAACGGTTTTCACGATGCGCCAATGTCGAAAATAGCAAAAATGGCCGGCGTTTCTCCGGCAACTATTTACATTTATTTTGAGAACAAACAAGACTTGATCAATCAGCTGTATTTGGAGAATAAAGCAAGTTTCAGTGAAGCTGCATTTAAGGATTATGCTGTAAATTTGTCCGTGAAAAATGGTTTTGAACTGATTTGGCGCAACATTGCGCACTACAAATTAAATCAGATTGAAGAAGCTAATTTTTTATCGCAATGCGACAATATTGCCACAATGGTTGATGAAGAGAGCCGGCAGGAAGGCTTGAAAAATTTGCAGCCGCTTTTAGACTTGTGGGAACGCGGACAAAAAGAAGGCATCATTAAAAATATTTCACCTTATCTTTTGTATGCTTACACCATTTATCCGCTGGCATTTTTAATGACGATGCAAAAAAGAAATGATTTCGAATTAACGGAAACCAATTTATCCGAAGCATTTGATTCGGCCTGGAACACCATTAAAATATAAGTTATGGGAAAAACAGCCATTATTTTGGGCGCTTCGGGTTTGACCGGGCAATATCTTTTGAAACAATTGATCAGTGATGAACGCTATTCAACCATCAAGCTTTTTTCAAGAAAGAAAACTGAAATCACCTCTTCAAAAGTGATTGAAAAAACAGGAGATATTTTAGCCTTAGAAAATTTCAAGGAAGCTTTTACCGCCGATGAAGTTTTTGTTTGCATTGGCACCACGGCGAAAAAAACGCCCGACAAAACACAATATAAAAACATTGATTTCGGTATTCCGGCAGCGGCGGCAAAACTGGCGAAAGAAAACAAAATTTCCACTTTTTTAGTGGTTTCGGCAATGGGCGCCAACGCGAAAAGCAGCGTTTTTTATAACAGAACCAAAGGCGAAATGGAGCAGGCCGTTTTGTCGGAAAATATTGAGAATACTTATATTTTACGCCCGTCCATTATTGGCGGAAACAGAAATGAAAACAGGCCGATGGAAAAAATTGGCCTTGCTATTTTTAAATTACTGCAACCTTTGATGGTTGGAAAATTAAAAAAATACCAAATTATAGAAGCCAAAAACATAGCAAAAGCGATGATTTATTTGGCAAACGAAAAACCTGAAATACACATTATTGAATCGGACAAGATTCATGAATTGGCGCTACTGCCGACTAAAATTAAATAAATTACAAACTAAAATTATGGAATTAATAAACAAATTAAATTGGAGATATGCCGCAAAGGCAATGAACGGAGAAAAAGTACCACAAGAAAAATTAGACAATATTATTGAAGCTGCAAGATTGGCGCCAACATCAAGTGGGTTACAACCTTTTGAAATAATTGTAGTTAAAAACCAAGCTATAAAAGAAGCAATTAAACCCGTGGCTTGGAATCAATCAGTAATTACAGACTGTTCGCATTTGTTGGTTTTTGCCGCTTGGGATACTTATACACCAGAGCGCATCAATAAAATGTTCGATTTAACAAATGAAATTCGCGATACGAAAAATGAAGGTTGGGAAAACTACCGACAAATGTTGCTAAGTTCTTACCCACAAAAAGATGCCGACGAAAACTTTATTCATACAGCAAAACAAGCATATATCGCTTTCGGAATTGCCCTAGTTGCGGCCGCATTTGAAAAAGTTGACACCACGCCAATTGAGGGTTTTGATCCGGCTGCAGTGGATAAAATTTTAGGACTTCGCGAAAAAGGACTCAGAAGTGTGGTTTTATTGCCTGTTGGCTATAGAAATGACGATAAAGATTGGTTGGTAAATCTTAAAAAGGTAAGGAAAAGTACTGAAGATTGTTAGTTACTATTATGTTGTTGATGTGCTTCATTTCATCTCATCAAGCCTTGAAGAACACGA
>PHDE01000218.1 GCA_002842505.1 Bacteroidetes bacterium HGW-Bacteroidetes-3
CAAATAGCGCCTCAACAACTGCAAATTCAAAAAACACTTTTAAAGTTGAAGCTATCAACCGAAGCAATACAAATATTTCATTGGAATCGGTAGAAATTTTACCATTAAACACACGAATTGATTCCATAATTTCCCTAAAACAAAATATTGCAAATTCCCTTACTTTATCTGGTGAAATTCCTTCAGAAATTAGGCAAACTTCACCTTATTGGCTTCGGGAAAAAGGGAGTATTGGGATGTATAGGGTTTCCGAAAAAAATTTAATTGGCTTGCCCGAAACGCCAAGAGTTATTATTGCCATTTTTAAAGTTAGTTTTAATGGAGTAGTAATTCCAATTGCCAAAAATGTAGTTTACAAATATAACGATCCCGTAAAAGGGGAAGTTTACAAACCTTTTGAAATACTGCCAAAAGTTACGGCTTCATTTAACGAAAAAGTATTTATTTTCGCCAATGATGATCCCCAAAAAATTAACGTTAAGGTAAAAGCAATCAAAGAAAATTTAAGCGGAACTGTAGCTCTGGATATTCCAGAATTTTGGCGTGTTTCCCAAAAAAGTTTTTCATTCAATTTAAAAGAAAAAGACGAGGAGCAAAATTTTGAATTTGAAGTAAAACCGCCTTCCAAAGCAGCTGAAATATTTATAAAACCCACTGTACAAATTGGGGATAAAAAATTCACCAATGAATTGGTCGAAATTGATTATAATCATATTCCTTTTCAATCGGTAATCAGACCTTCTGAAACAAAATTGGTAAGGTTGGCCATTCAGAAAAAAGGACAAATAATTGGTTATATCCATGGTGCCGGAGACGCCGTTCCAACCGCCTTACGCCAAATGGGATATATGGTTGTTGAGCTAAATGAGGATGACATTACCCCTGAAAAATTAGAAAATTTTGATACAATAGTTTTGGGAATTCGATTGTATAACATAAGCGACAAGGCAAAGTTTTATCAGAAATTCTTACACAGCTATGTGGAAAATGGCGGTACTTTAATTGTGCAATACAATACCAATCGAGGACTAAAAGTAGAGGAAGTTGCCCCATTTCCTTTGAAATTATCCAACAACAGGGTTACAGAAGAAGATGCGGAAGTTCGAATGATCAATCCTGACCATGAACTGTTGAATTTTCCAAATAAAATTACAAATAAAGATTTTGAAGGTTGGGTTCAGGAACGTGGATTGTATTTTCCAAGTGAATGGGATTCAAAATTTGAAACAATTTTAAGCATGAACGACAAAAATGAAACTCCAGAAAATTCAAGTTTATTGGTTGCAAAATATGGAAAAGGAAATTTTATTTACACTGGATTAAGTTTTTTCAGGGAGTTGCCAGCGGGTGTTTCAGGAGCCTATAAATTATTTGCAAATATGGTTTCAATAGGAAAAAATAACACAAAAAAACCATTAAAAAATTAAGATGGATAAACAAAAATACATCTGGAAAAAAGTCTATACTGTCGTTTTAATTGCCAACGCAATTTATATTGTCCTGTTTTATTTAATTATGGAAAATTTCTCCTGATATGCAGTGGTTAGACTGGGTAATACTTATTGGTACATTGGGGTTTATTGTTTTATATGGCGCATGGAAAACAAAGGGGAGTAAAAATGTTACAGACTATATAAAAGGCGGTAATGAAGCTAAATGGTGGACAATTGGTTTGTCGGTGATGGCAACGCAAGCAAGTGCCATTACCTTTTTATCCACTCCCGGACAGGCATTTCACAGCGGAATGGGCTTTGTTCAATTTTATTTCGGACTCCCCATTGCCATGGTGGTTATTTGTTTGGTGTTTATTCCTATTTATCATCGTTTAAAAGTATTTACCGCCTACGAATTTTTAGAAACCAGGTTCGATTTAAAAACACGGAGCTTGGCGGCAATCTTATTTTTAATACAACGAGGTTTAGCCGCAGGAATCACCATTTTTGCACCCGCCATTATTTTGTCGGCAGTTTTGGGTTGGGATTTAAATACTTTAAATATTATTATTGGTGTTTTGGTGATTATTTACACCGTAACGGGCGGAACAAAAGCGGTAAGCGTCACGCAAAAACAGCAAATGGCGGTTATTTTTGCCGGTATGTTTGTGGCATTTTATTTAATAGTAAGCTATTTACCTGCGGATATTACCTTTTTTAAAGCCTTGAAAATTGCCGGTGCAAGTGGCAAAATGGAAGTGTTGGATTTTTCTTTCAATTTTGAAAACCGCTACACTTTTTGGAGTGGCATTATTGGCGGAAGTTTTTTGGCATTGTCTTATTTTGGAACCGATCAAAGTCAGGTGCAACGCTATTTGTCTGGAAAATCGATGAAAGAAATGCAGCTCGGACTTATTTTTAACGGATTGTTAAAAGTGCCGATGCAATTTTTTATTTTATTGGTGGGCGTCATGGTATTTGTTTTTTATCAATTCAATGCTTCTCCTTTAAATTTTAATCCTACCGCTGACAAAGCCGTTAAAAATTCAATTTATTCAGAAGAATATAAAGATCTGGAGAACAAACATTTGGAGATTGAACAACGCAAATCTGTTGCGAATTTGAGCTACGGAATTTCTTTGGATAATGAAAATAATGCGTTGCAGCTTAAAAAATCGGTAAAGGAAATTCAGGCGCTGAATATATTGGAACTGGAAAATAGGGAACAAGCCAAGGAAATCATTAAAAAAGCCGATGCTTTGGTTGAAACAAACGACAAAGATTATGTTTTTATCCATTTTATATTACACAACCTTCCTCGAGGATTAATTGGATTGCTGCTTGCGGTAATTCTTTCGGCAGCAATGTCCAGCACCGCTTCTGAACTCAATGCCCTTGCCAGTACTACTGTGATAGACTTATATAAAAGAAACGAAAATGTTGCCAAGACAGACAGGCATTATGTGAAAGCCTCTAAATGGTTTACGCTTTTATGGGGAATAATAGCTATTTCGGTAGCTTGTTTTGCCAATTTGTTTGATAATTTAATTCAACTGGTGAATATTATCGGTTCCATTTTTTACGGAAATATTCTGGGCATATTTTTACTGGCTTTTTTCGTGAAATATGTAAAAAGCAATGCCGTTTTTATGGCGGCATTAATAACACAACTTATTGTATTTATTGGGTATTTTAATGATTGGATGCCCTATTTATGGCTGAATTTATTTGGATGTTTATTGGTAATGGGCATTGCAATAATGCTTCAGAAGTTTTCTAAAAATGGAATAAAACAGTCATCAAATTAACTTAAGGTTAAATACTTAGCCTTAAATTTAAATTATTTAAACTTTTATTGATTACACAAACAAACAGCTAAACAATTAAGCGAATAACTTATTTAGAAGCATCAAGAGAAATTTTTCCTGAAAGGATCTCAAAATACATTTTAAAGTCTGAACGTAAACTCCACAATGGATATTTGAAGGTTGCCGGTTTGTTTTTTTCGAAAAAGAAATGGCCAACCCAGGCAAAACCATAACCTGCAAAGGGAACGGCAATCCATAATTTAGGCATATTGTGATATAGGGCAGTAAATGCCAAAGCCAAAACAATGGTGGTTCCAATCACATGCAACAAACGGCAAGTTTTATTGCTGTGCTGTTTCA
>PHDE01000032.1:0-26033 GCA_002842505.1 Bacteroidetes bacterium HGW-Bacteroidetes-3
AAAATAGAAGAAAACAACATGCTTTTGCTGGTTTCCGACAACAAAAAATACGATCCTTACTATGTGCCTGTCAATGAAATATTGGAATTGTGGGAATTTACCTGCAGCATCAATACGCAGGAATATGAAGAACACGAATTAAAAATAAGCAGCATTGCCGCTATGCTAAATCAGTTGGGAATTGAGTTAAAGGCACTGGAAAAATCGATCAAATAAGCATTCATGAAAGTCTAAAAAACTTCTTTCACAAATAAAATCAATAATTAACTTTAGGCATTTTAGGCACTCCAAACTTTAGGCACTCATTAGTAATAAAAAAGATCATATTTACATACAAAATGTACGCAATCATTGACATAGAAACAACCGGACACAGTTCCAAAATAACAGAAATTTCCATTTTTGTGTATGATGGCGAAAAAGTAATTGACGAATTTACGACCCTTGTGAATCCGGAATGCAGCATCCCTCCTTTCATTACCAATTTAACGGGAATCACCAATGCGATGGTGAGCAATGCGCCAAAATTTTATGAAATTGCCAAAAAAGTGGCCGAAATTACCAAAGACACCATTTTTGTGGCGCACAATGTAAACTTCGATTACAACATCATACAAAAGGAATTTAAGGATTTGGGATTTGAATTTAAACGGAAAAAACTGTGCACCGTTCGCTTGTCCAGAAAATTAATTCCAAATTTAAGGTCGTACAGCTTGGGAGCGCTTTGCGTTACGCAAAATATTGTGATTAACGACCGGCACCGGGCAAAAGGAGACGCGGAAGCCACAGTAATTTTATTCGAGAAATTGTTGGTTTTGGATGCTAATCAAACGGTATTTAATTCCTTTTTAAATCCGCGCTCAAAACAATCCACCTTACCGCCTTTGTTGCCGAAAAAAACAGTGGATGAGCTTTCAGAAAATTCGGGTGTTTATTATTTCAAAAACGAGAAAAATGAAGTCATTTATGTTGGAAAAGCCAAAAACATCAAACAACGCGTGCTGAGCCATTTCTACGACAAATCAAAAAAAGAAATTACGATGTGTTTAGAAACCAGCAATGTTTCCTATGTTGAAACCGGCAGCGAATTGCTGGCGTTGTTGTTGGAATCTTCGGAAATAAAAAGTATTTATCCCAAATATAACAGGGCGCAAAGAAGGGCGCAGGAAAGTGTCGGATTGTTTGCTTACGAAGACAGAGACGGCATAATGCACTTGGCTTACAACCGATTGAAATTGGTGACATCTCCTTTAATGAAGTTTTCAAATATTACAGAATGCCGAATTTTTATGGAAAAATTATGCGAAGATTTTGAACTCTGTCCGAAATATTGCCACCTGCAAACCAATGTTTCCGCTTGTTTTCATTACCAGATAAAAAAATGCAAAGGCGTTTGTAAAGAAGAAGAATCTGTTGAATCGTATAATTTAAGGGTACAAATGGCCATTGATTCCTTAAAATTTAATACAGAAAACTTTATCATTAAAGAAACTGGCAGAACCAGCAGTGAATATGCTTATGTTTTGGTTCTAAACGGTATTTACAAAGGATTTGGCTATGCCAGCAAGAAACAAAAAATCACTTCGGCTGAAGATTATTTTGGAATGCTAAGCGCACAAAAAGAGAACAATGATGTTCGGCGAATTTTAAATGCTTATGTGAACAGAAATAATACGAATATTGTTGCATTAGATTACGTCAGCACGCCTTTTGAACTTAATTTTTCCTGAAATTCCCCTGCTTTTTTTAGTGGAATTATTTAGTTTTTTTACGTTTAATTATTCAGGGATTTGCTGGCTCAAACAATGCAACGTTCCGAAACCCCAAATTAAATCTATCGCGCTGATTCCAATAATCTCTCTGTCAGAAAAACAGCCGGAAATAATATTTAAAGCAATCCGGTCATTTGGATCATTAAAAGTGGGCACCAACACGCATTTATTTAAAATGAGAAAGTTTGCGTAACTCGCCGGAATTATCACTTTGTCAAAATCGATGCGTTTTGGCATTGGCAAACAAATAATTTTGGGCGATTCTCCGTTTTCCAATTTTGCAGCATGCAACCGTTTTAAATTGTCTTGCAACGGCGCATAATTTGCTTCTTTTGGATCGGATTCCACCACGGTAATTATGGTATCTTCATTCACAAATCGGCACAAATCATCAATATGTCCGTGCGTATCATCGCCTTCAATCCCGTCTCCCAGCCAAATTACATTGGTGATTCCTAAATATTCTTTAAAAACCGCTTCATAATCTGCTTTCGTAAAATTTTCATTTCTGACTTGAATATTAGGATGCAGCAAACATTCTTCGGAAGTTAACAAGGTTCCTTTTCCGTTGCTGTCAATGGCACCGCCTTCCAAAATTACGGATTTTCCTTTGTAAATTGCTTGCTTTAGCGGAATGTTTAAAAATTCTGCTACTTTTGAAGGCACCAATTTGTCGAGTTGGAAATTGCTGTATTTTGCCCAGCCGTTGAAATTAAAATTTAAAGCTTCCCTCCCATTTTTGCTGTTTTTTATGACTATTGGTCCGGAATCCCTCATCCAGCTTCGGTTTGTTTTTTGAATGATAAAAGAAACGTTTGAAATATTTACGTGCGCCATTTCAAGCATTCCAATCACTTTTTCCTTCAATTTTTCATTGGCAACCAATAAAAAAACATCTTCAACATTGGCGACTTTTTTGATAAATTCCACAAAAGCCCATTGAATGGCGCCATATTTTCCTGGCCAATCGTTGCCATTGTGCGGAAAACAAAGCAATATTCCCTGTTGTTTTTCAAATTCTGCCGGAAATCTTCTGTGAATCTCCATTATTTATCGATGGCTCTTTTGGTGATTTCTCCATACGCGTCAATTCTTCTGTCACGCAAAAACGGCCAATTCTGACGCACATTTTCCTGCAAATCCAAATCCACTTCCGCAATTAAAATTTCTTCTTTGTCGTGTGAAGCCTGCGCCAAAATTTCACCTTGCGGACCGGCAATAAAAGAAGAACCCCAAAACTGGATGCCCGCTGTATTTGGTACATATTTTTCCAAGCCAATTCTGTTTGCTGCCGCCACATAAACACCATTTGCCACGGCGTGTCCTTTCATTACGCTCATCCAGGCATTGTGCTGTTTTGCGCCATATTCTTCTTTTTCAAGCGGAAGCCAACCAATTGCGGTTGGATAAAATAACACTTCCGCACCTTGCAAAGCTGTCAATCTCGCCGCTTCGGGATACCATTGGTCCCAGCAAATTAACGTTCCTATTTTGCCTTTTTTGGTAGGAAACGTTTTAAATCCGAGATCGCCCGGCGTAAAATAAAATTTTTCATAAAATTGAGGATCATCAGGAATGTGCATTTTTCTGTATAATCCGGCTTCAGAGCCATCTGTATCAATAATATAGGCGCTGTTGTGGTAAATTCCTGCCATTCTTTTTTCGAAAAACGGCACAATAATCACCACGCCCAATTCCTTTGCCAAAGCGCTGAATGCTATAAATGAGGTGCTATATAATTCCTCTGCAAGTGAAAAATTATCTACGTTTTCACTTTGGCAAAAATAATGGCTGCTGTACAATTCGGGCAATGAAATGACTTCCGCGCCTTGTTTTGCGGCATCTTTTACCCAGCTTAAACATTTTTTCAAATTGTTTTCGGCGACATCATTTAAATTTAACTGTAATACGGCTATTTTATAGGTTCTTTTTGACATTTGCAAGCATTTAGAATGTAAAAGTAGTATTTTTTATAAAAAGACGTCAACAACAATTTTAGATTTTTTATTGAAATCACCAATTTTTATTTTATTGAACGCAAATAAAGATTTTCAACTTTATCCCTTGCCCATTGTGTTTTTCTCAAAAATTTCAGACTCGAATTTATGGAGGGATTTGACTTGAAGCAATTGATATTGATTCTTTCGCCCAATTCTTCCCAGCCATACATTGCCACCAAAAATTGAAGTATTTCTGCAAGTTTAACGCCGTGAAGCGGATTGTTTGGTTGTTCTTCCATAGTTTAACTAATTAATTTATCCTATCCCCAGCCTCCCGTACTAAAAACGGGACAGGCTTTTCCAAAGGAAAGGGAGTTTGATTTGAAATAGGAATAATATTTACAAAAACTTTTAACTTTTAAATGCCCTTGCGTCAGCTGGCACATTCACTAAAAATGTTCACTGAACATTTTCTTTACGCTCTGTCCTCCCTACGAGGATTAGGGGGCTTTTACCAATCTATCGGGCGGTAATCTTTTAAAAATTTTCCGCTCCAATGTTTTCCCGTGTTGATGCCGTCGAATAACGGATCCATAACGCGAGCTGCGCCATCAACGATATCTAAAGGCGGCTGAAAATCGTGCACTTCTATTTTATGTTTGGATAAATCCACCGGATCTTCATCGGTAACCCAACCCGTATCCACCGCATTGATATAAATGCCGTTTTTGGCAAAATCTGAAGCGGCAGTGTGCGTCATCATATTCAAGGCTGCCTTGGCCATATTGGTATGCGGATGGCGATCTTGCTTGGTAAAACGGTGAAATTTTCCTTCCATCGCCGAAACGTTGATGATGTGTTTTTGTCCGGTGTTTTCTTTTTTCATTAAATTAGACAAGCGATTGCACAACACAAACGGCGCCACGGCATTCACCAATTGCACTTCAATCATTTCAGTGGTTTCAATTTCACCCAATTTCAAACGCCAGCTATTTGTTTTTCTTAAATCGACTTGTTGTAAATCGGCATCCAATTTTCCTTCCGGAAAAACTTCGCTGGCCGCCAAAGAATTGTCGAAACTATAAGGAATTTGCGATAATTTTGCTGAAGAACTAAGTCCGATTCCGGGTTCCGATCCGTGCCAAGTAACCGGAATATTGGTTTGGTTGTTGGCTATTTCAGAAGAGAGGCTTCTTAATTCCCGCAAACAATTGTGGTGGTTGCTGAGCAAATTTTTGGCAAATTGCGGCAAATCGTCAAAATTCATTTCTTCTTTTGCCATCAAATGATGGTAAAATCCGGCCGGTCTTCTTACGGTTTGCGCGGCATTGTTGATGAGAATATCCAAACGGGGATATTGTTGCTCAATATAATTGCAAAAAATTTCCACGCTTGGAATATGGCGTAAATCGAGGCCGTGAATTTTAAGGCGATCAGCCCAATCAAAATAATCTTTTTCTTGGGAAAATCGCAATGCGGAATCGACCGGAAACCTTGTGGTGGCAACCACTGTGGCTCCTGCGCGCAACAACATTAACGTAATGTGATAACCTATTTTTAATCGAGAACCTGTGACTACTGCAACTTGCCCTGTTAAATCGGCTGTTTGAAAACGTTTTGCATAATTAAAGTCACCGCATTCTTGGCACATAGTATCGTAAAAATGATGCAATTTGGTGTAAATTGCTTTACAAACGTAGCAATTTCTAGGGGATTCTAATTCGAGTTCTTTGTTTTGTAAATCGTTGATATGCGCCATTAACTTTGGTGCTTCAAAAATAACGGCTTCACGCGCGCTTCTGATTCCGGTTTCTTTACGCGTGTGCCGGTCACGCGCAATCATTTTTCTTTTGATTGATTTTTTGGCGTCTTTTTTTCCCTGAGAAAATGCTTCCCTACCTGGCCGTGTTAACATTCCGGCAGCTTTGAATAGCGCAATGCGTTTTTCTTCGGAAAGCTCAAAAACCTGATTGGTGTTTCCCACCAGTTTTTCCAATATGGAAATGCAGGAATCAATTTGTTCCTGGCTTACTTTATTGGTATTTTCTTCATTTATAGGTTTCATAAAACGCTGTTTCAAGCGGCAAATATAAGTATAAAAGGCTAAATTTTCACTGATTTTTTAACCGCGAGGAGCGCAAAGAAAATACGCAAAGACCGCAAGCAAAAAAGTTGTAAAAATAATCGTAAGTCAAAAAATTCGTCACCCTGAGCGCAGTCGAAGGGCGTAAATCAATTTGCGTTAGGGAGTGAAGTGGAAAACCTTTTTGAGCATTTTTCAGCGAAAAAAGTTTGGAACGAAAAGCCCGACCCGTAGGGGAACGCCAACCAAAAAGGTCGGCAGGCCCAAAATATTATCTAAAATATTGTACCAATTTTACTTTTCTTCCATTTTATTGGCGCTTAATTGTTTCATGATATCTTCCATCATTTCTACTTGCACTTGCTGAATATTCAACAATTCCTGTTGTTGGTGAATGATTAAATGGTCGATTTTTTCGTGAAGCATTCTAATTTCCAATTCAGATTTTAGATTCACCATATAATCCTGTTTGGAACGTTCTCTGTCCTTATCTTCCTGCCTATTTTGGCTCATCATAATTACGGGAGCCTGCAAAGCCGCCAAACACGACAAAATTAAATTGAGCAAAATAAACGGGTACGGATCAAATCCTTTGTTAAGCAAAAAAATAATATTGCTAAAAATCCATATTAAAATAAAGAATCCGAAAAGAATTATAAATTTCCAGCTTCCGCCAAAAGAAGCAATTTTATCGGCCAAACGTTGTCCGAATGTGAAATTTGCGGCATCTAAATCTACCCCCATTTTTGAAGTAAGAATTTCGTGATTCTGCAATGTTTTTAAGACATCATCTTCCATGGTTGTCAATTCGCCCACTTCACTCATTAAATATTCAGCGATATATTTTTGTCGATATACATTTAATTCGGAAACGGACAGTAAACTGTTGCGCGTAAATTCATTATGGTCTTTTTGAATAAGGTCGAAAATAGATTTTCTGATAATTTTGGCATGTACTTTTTCGCTTTCAGGAAATTCATTTTGTGAAATACTGCTTATAAATGTTTTATTGGCGTTTTTAGGATGGTTTTCTTTAGGCATTTTGTTTGATTTTATAATTGACAATTTCTATTTTTTTGTTGGAAAATATTATTTAAAATTTACTTCAGCTTAAACTTCCATTATTTTTTTCAATGCCGAAGGTATTAAAGTTAAATCAAAAGATTCATTAAACACCAAATATGTTTCCGACCAAGTTGGGTCATATTTTTCTTTAAAATTATACAAATTTTTATACTGGGAGAATATTTTCATTTTTTCATAGGCCGTTTTCATCGCTTGCTCTAAAATATTTTTAGGATTGTCAATTCCACTAAGCGGCACCATCCCTAAATTACAACTCAAATATTCTTTTAATTTTAAGTGTTCAAACATTTTTACGAACAGAAAATCCATCGTGCCATTAGGCGCATCAGTGGTTTTACGCATAAGGTCAAAATTAGCTTCGCAGGCAATAAAATTAGGAATCATATTTACAAAGCCAACTATTTTTCCTTCATTAGATTCAATTGTGAAAATGGTTTGTTCTTTTAATTCATTTACAGAAAACAACCCTTGTGAAAATACCATTTCTTCTCGTTCCATATCCAGCAACCACTCACTGCTAACAGATTTTAATTGTTGCAAAAAACTTTCCTTTTGTGGCGGTTTATTTACCTTAAATATAAAACCAGCTTTTGAAAGTTTATTTACTGCATTCCGTATCGCTTTTTTCTCGCTTCCTTCTATTGTGAACGATGCTAAGTTTACAACTGCTTCCATTCCTATAAGCAATGATTTTTTTTGAAGTTTAATATACATCTCCAAACTTGATTTCGGAATTCGGTAATAAACTGTTCTCAATCCATTTATTTTGCAATAGACCTCAAAATCTATAATTATTTTTTCAAGAGTTTCATTGTCTTTCGCTACCGGATTTTCTAAAACTATAGCATAATTACCAGTAATTTTATAAGAAATAAACCCTGTTTTTTCTGCATTAAACCAAAATAATTTATCATAATAGGTTTTAAAATAATCTAAACTTCCTTTCCCGTAATTTAAGACCAATTGCTTTGCTAATAGCTTACTTTCTTCAACAGGAACAGTTTTTTTTCTGATTAAAGGCTTTAAAATAAGAAATACCCAAAAAGAAATAGTGAATGCTCCTAAAATATGTACAGAGAACAAAAATATTTTTGAAAAAGAAGTCAGCGGATTTAAATCTATATTTTGCAGAAAAAAAGCGGTTATTGTTTCCTGCAACGATTCCCAAAGCGAAAAATCTGATCCAAAATGGTTTTTATCTATAAAATAGAATCCAATCATTCCAAAAATTAGTACAGTTACAAATGAAACAATTGCCGGTAACCATAGTTGCTTATCAAAAGAAGCATCACGCTTTATAAAATATTGCTTCTGTGTAAATAATAAAGTACACAATGTTATGAAAGCTATAATTGCTTCTTCCCAATCAATTCCTTTGGTCAGGTGTGCAAAAAGTGAAATTCCCGTTAATATAAGAGCAATAATCCATGCGTTTTTTAGGCCTTTAATAAGATAAACTGCCACAGCCAACATAAACAAACCCGAGAACAGCACCAACCAAATTGAAGTATGAATAGCTGTTAATGGAATGATTTCCTTTAATGCCTTCAATCTTAAAGGCAATGCAGGTGTAATGGCCGAGATAATATTTACAATCCCTAAAATAAATAAAAGCAAGGCAGGAAATATTCTCAAAAACAGATTGTCTTTTTTCAAAATCAAAGCAGCCAATCCTAGCAAAAGAACAGCCCAAAAATCAAAAAAACGAAACAAAAAAACAACTGATAAAGCTGCAACTGCACTATACCCAAATAAAGTAAGCGTGTATGTTAATGCCAATTCAATAGCGCCTATTCCCCTTAAAAAGGGGGAACTCAACAAAATAATTAAAACCATTGCGTAGCCAATTATTGCAATATAAAGTGACGGTTCAAAATTTAAAGCAATCATCGCAATATAAAGATGTGCAACACCTATAATTTCAATTAAACAAGAAAAAACCAACACCTTAAACAGTTGTATTTTATTAATTGGATATTCCCGTAAATTGTTGAGTATTGTTGAGAATGATGGCACTCTTTTTTCTAAAATTTGGAAAACAACACCTTTACGAATAAAACTTCCCGCGGTTATCGCCAATAAAATTATGCTTATAAAAGCCAAACTTGTGCCAATTAATATATTATTCTTTATTCCGCCTTTTATAAAAAGTAATATTACTGCCGGTATTGCCATTAAAATACTTGAGGCAATTGAACTTATGGAGAATAAAGTTGATGCATAAAGGGTAACAATTTTTTCTATTCCTTCTTTTTCTTCAATTTCCTTATTGAAGAAAAACATATTTGTCACAGTTCCTGCCGGGATAAAAACACTGATGAAATTTCTTTTTAAATACAAGAGAATTCCCATTTTAAGGGAAATTAGTTTATTCACTGCTTTAAAACTGTATTGATACATAAAGCCCTGCACCACAATAAATAAAAACACCAAAAGCATTCCAATGAGCACGAACCATTTATTTGCCAGAATTAACACTGTTTTAACTTCCGCAAGTTCTGCTTTTTCATGTTTAATGAAATAGATTCCTAAAAAAACAGACAAAAGTCCAACCGCTATTTGAAAGATAAGTTTTTGGTTGTCTTTATTTATGGTCAGTAATTTTTTCATTGAAAAAGTTCTATTTTCTTTTATAAGGCCTTATAATTAATCCTAAAGGTCTATCGTATGTAAAATAATTATACATCCAATCCAAGAATGCCAATAATTTATTTCTAAACCCCACCAAAGACATTATATGGACAAACATCCAAACCAACCATGCAAAAGTGCCTTGAAATTTCCAGTTAGGAAAGTCTACCACTGCTTTTTTTCTGCCAATAGTTGCCATTACACCGTTATTTTTGTAAACAAACGGCTGCATTGGTACTTTCTTTATAAGATTTAAAATATTTTTTGCAAGCTGTTTTCCCTGCTGTTGTGCAACTGGAGCTAGCATTGGTAAACCTTTCGGATTTTGTTCGGAAATATGGGCTGCAACATCCCCTATTGCAAACACATCATTGGCATTGAAAACTTGATTGTAGCTATTTACCGAAATTCTGTTTCCGCCAATAATAGCTTCTTTTGGCAAACCACCAATTGGAGCTCCTTTCACACCGGCAGTCCAAATAACAGTATCCGTTTTATAGGTTGATCCATCTTCAAGCGATAAAACACTTCCGTCATAAGCATTTACTTTGGCATTTAAATTAACACCAACACCCAATTTATTTAAATATTCCAGACTTTTAGTGGAAGCTTCCCCAGACATTACGCCTAATAATTTTGGGGCAGCTTCATATATATTGATATGCATTTTAGACAAATCCAGTTCCGAAAAATCCTTAGGAAGAACGTAACTTTTCATTTCAGCCAAAGCGCCTGCCAATTCTATGCCTGCTGGGCCGCCGCCAACAATTGCAATATTCATTAATTCTGTTTGTTCTTCTTTCTTTTGGGTCGCTAAAGATTGCTCAAGATTCTGAAAAATATAACTCCTTAAATTTAAGGCATCAGGAATAGATTTTAAGGTTAAGAGTTTTTCTTTAACTGGTTCAAAATTGAAAAAATTAGTTTGGCTTCCGGTAGCAATTACAAGGTAATCATAGGCGATTTCACCTATTGAAGTGTTTATTTTTTTTAAGGAAACATCAACATTAAAAACTTTTGTCATTCTAAAATGCACATTTTTATAAGACCTAAAAATTCTTCGAACCGGATATGCTATGCTATCCGGCTCTAAACCACCAGTTGCAATTTGATACATCAGCGGTTGAAAGTTGTGATAATTATTTTCATCAATTAACAATACTTCCAGTTTTTTATTTCTAAAAGATTTAGCCATTGAAATACCGCCAAAACCGGCACCTATAATAATTATTTTAGGAAGTTTATTTATTTTCATCATCTTGAAAATGTAAAATATGTAGCATCCTATGGGCAATTGGCGCAAAAATAACAGCAAATGTAGATAAAAAAGCAATGCCACTAAATAACGCATAAAAAGAGGAAAACAACTTGGCTTTTACGGTAATCATTTCATTTACGGGTCCCATTCCCGTTAAAATCATGGAGGCATTATAAAAAGCGTCGATCCACGCTATTTCCCCAAAATAATGATACCCAAAAGTTCCTATTCCCAACGAGAAAACAATCAATAATAGGGAGAACGAAAAATAAAAAAAAACCCTTAACATAAATTTTTTGAAAGGCAATAAGGGATGTTTTTTATGTTCAAAAAATAACTGGCGCATTTTTTTTGTTTTTTTTTGTGAAATTTATAACCAAGTTTGTTAATCTAAACGGAAGCATAAAAGCAGAAAGCAAGTTACGAAATAAATCTATGCCCTGATGAAATTTACTTTCTGATAAAACACACAAACCAAAAAAAACAGTTGCAAAAAAAATTGTAATATTGTAGCTGAACTATTTCTAATTTTTTAGCGATTGAAATTTTTTAAAAAATTAATACTATTATTCCTGTTCTTGACAACCATTTTTATGGATGCCCAAGAACTGCCGCCTATTGAAAATTATGCTCCTGAAATTTATGGTGCCGAAAATCAAAATTGGTCTATTTCACAATCGGCAGACAATTATATTTATGTGGCAAACAGCAGCGGATTGTTAGAATTTAATGGTGCTAAGTGGAAATTGTTTCCAACGCCCAACAAATCGAGTTTACGTTCTGTAAATGTAATAGGCGATAAAATATACACGGGTTGCTATATGGAATTTGGGTATTGGGAGAAAAACGACTTTGGAAATTTAATCTACACTTCCTTAAGTAAAAAACTTAAAGAACCTTTACTCGAAGAAGAATTTTGGAAAATTTTGAAATTTGACAATTGGGTGTTGTTTCAATCATTGCATCGAATCTATATTTACAACACGGTTGATGAATCTTTTAAAAGCATCAATTCTAAAACCAACCTTCCCAAAGTATTTAAAGTTGACGAAAGCATTTATTTTCAAAAAATGAATGATGGGCTGTATAAAATTGAAAATGGCAATCCGGTTTTAATTTCAAACCACCCTATTTTACAAAATAATATTTTAGTCAATATATTTTCTGTCGATAAAAAAATCCTGTTGCAAACGCAGGAAAAAGGATTTTATTTTTTTGAAGACGAAAAGCTTTCAAAGTGGGATTTTCCCGCGAATGATGAAATTTCATCCATGAGCGTTTACAGCAGCTTACAATTGGCAGACGGAAGTTTTATTTTAGGGACAATTTCTAATGGAATTTATCATATAAACACCTCCGGTAAACTGCTTAATAAAATAAATCAGAAAAATGGTTTAAACAACAACACGGTTTTATCTGCTTTTGAAGATCGTGACCACAATGTTTGGCTTGGCTTGGACAATGGCATCAGTGTTGTTAATTTCGATTCACCTTTTAGTATTTTCTATGATATTCACGGAAAATTAGGAACTGTTTACGCTTCAGTAATCTTCAACAATAACCTCTATCTTGGCACAAATCAAGGTTTGTTTTATAAAAACATCAATTCCAATGAAGATTTTAAGTTTGTTCCGGGCACTAACGGACAGGTTTGGTGTTTAAAGGTGATTGACAATACACTTTTTTGCGGACATAATATAGGCACATTTATTGTTGATGATAACGTTGCAAAACTTATTTCTAATAAAATGGGAACCTGGGACATAAAACCCATAAATAATAGAGAAAATAGCTATTTGCAAGGAAATTATGATGGGCTTTTTGTATTGGAAAAAGTTAATAACACTTGGAAAATAAGAAATAAAATTGAGGGATTTGATATTTCGAGCAGGCATTTTGAATTCATTGACAACAATCAATTATTTGTGAGCCATGAATATAAAGGAGTTTTCAAATTAAAGATCAACCCCGATTTTACAAAAATTTTGCAGTATTCCACTGAAACAAGTGTGCCAAAAGGACTGAAATCAAGTTTGATAAAATACAACAATGAGATCATTTACACCATAAAAGAAGGTATTTTTAAGTATAACCATAAAAAAGAAAAATTTATTAAAGATTCCTTAATGTCGGCTAATTTTTTGGAGAACGATACCTATTTTTCAGGGAATTTGGTTGTAGATCCCAAAACAAATACACTTTGGGGATTTACAAATAAAAACATCATTTATTTTGCGCCCGGTAAATTAAATAACATTCCCAAAATCGTTAAAATTTATTTGCCGGCATCGTTAAGAAGAGACATTGCCGGATTTGAAAGCATGACCAATTTAACCGGCCGTCAGTATTTATTTGGAACCTCCAGAGGTTATATTATTTTGAATTTGGACAAAACAAATGTTGAAAGACCTTTTAAAATTAGGATTAACACTATTGAAAAAAGTATTCTCAATGCACCAAGCACACCGGTTTCCTTAAAAAATAACAATACTTTTAAATTTAGGGACAACAACTTGGTTTTTACGTTCAGTGTTCCCGAATTTGATAAATATGCTGAGGTAAATTACCAATATCAGTTAGTGGGAATGTATGATGAATGGAGCAATTGGTCCACAAATTCTGAAGTTTTCTTTAAAAATTTACCTTCCGGATATTACACCTTCAATGTTAAGGCAAAAATAGGTGACCTCATTTCTGGCAATGTTGCCACCTATTCTTTTAGGATTGAACGGCCCTGGATACTTTCAACACCAATGCTTTTTCTTTATTTCATTCTTTTCACTGCACTCCTATTTTTAATCCATAACCTTTACAAAAATTATTACGCCAAACAGAAGCAAAAGCTAATTGAAAGAAAACAAAGAGATTTTGCCTTAGCACAACTGGAAAATGAAAAAGTGATTATGCGGTTGAAAAACGAAAAACTACAGGGTGAAATTTTCAGCAAAACAAGGGAGCTTTCTGTTTCTACCATGAACATCATTAATAAAAATGAACTTTTAAAAACCATTAAAGATGAGTTGACATTGGTTAAGGATGAAACCAATATAAAACCTGTCATAAAAATTATCAATCAAAATATTGCAAACACCGGTGATTGGGAATTGTTCCAGGAAGCTTTTAACAATGCCGACAGTGATTTTTTAAAGAAAATTAAATCGCTGCATCCTTCCTTAAGTCCGAACGATTTACGTTTATGCGCTTATTTGCGTTTAAACCTTTCTTCCAAAGAAATTGCGCCCTTATTAAACATTTCCGTACGCAGCGTTGAAATAAAAAGATATCGTTTGCGTAAAAAAATGGACCTGCCGCACGAAGACAGTCTTGTAGCGTATATTTTAAAAATTTAGATTACTGCAACAATTGTTAAAATTACTACAACATTACCTCAACATTCAATTAACTACAAGGTTGTAGTTTATTAAATTTTGATATTTTTATATCCTAAATAGCACCCCTCAAAACTAGTTATTTAGTGAATAGACTCCCAATAAAAAGGATTGAGAGCCTTCTTAATTTTACAAATTAATTTCCCAAAATAACATCGTGTATATTTTTTGTATAGGTTGCTTTTACGCAATCGTTTTCTTTTTAACTTAATTTTATGAAAATTTAATTAATCAAAAATATGAAATCACTACTAGTATCATTTTTTCTGTGTTTTGCGGGTATTTCGATTTACGCGCAGAATTACGAAATTAAAGGAACCGTTTCCGACGCGAGCGGCGCTCCTTTGCCTGGAGTTTCTGTTGTTGTAAAAAACACAGCTAAAGGCGCATCAACTGATTTTGACGGTAATTTTACACTGTCTAACGTTCAAAAAGGAGAAACCCTGGTGTTCTCTTTTATTGGATACATCACCAAAGAAATTGCAATCAGCAATTCAAACGTTTTGAACATAACCCTTAATGAAGACACTCAAAGTTTAGAGGAAGTTGTTGTTGTTGGGTATGGAACTCAAAAAATCACTAAAGTCTCAGGTGCAATTTCCACCATTAAGACCGCTGATATTGAGCAACAAAAGCCACTTAGGGCAGAAGAAGCCTTACAAGGGCGTGCTTCTGGTGTTTCTGTAATTCAAAATGGTTCGCCGGGAAGTACTCCAACAGTTTTAGTACGCGGTATTCCTTCTTTTTCAGGAACAAATCCAGTTGTTATTATTGATGGTGTTCCTCAAACTTTAGAAGACTTGAATGCCATTAACGGTGCAGACATTGAATCTCTGAATGTTTTAAAGGATGCTGCTTCAACTTCTATCTATGGTGTAAAAGGTGGTAACGGAGTAATTGTGGTAACCACCCGAAGCGGCAGAAAAGAACAAAAAACAGAATTCACCCTAAACACTTATACTGGAGAACAATCTGTTATGAGAAAAATTGGTGTATTAAACGCCACTGAATATGGTGCAATAATCAATGAAGGCAGTGTAGCTGCAGGAGGAGGAATTATTTTTCCTAATCTTTCCGTTTTAGGAGTTGGTACAGATTGGCAGGAAGAAATTTTTAAAGATGCCAGTATTACTTCTCATAACATTACAGCAAAAGGCGGTGGAGAAAAATTGAGTTATTTTCTTTCTACTGGTTATTTAGGCCAAAATGGTATTGTTGGTGGTGAAGATAAATCAAATTTCAACAGAACAAATGTTACAGCCAACCTTAATTTTCAATTGGCACCAAAATTAACGTTAATTCTTAATACGAGCTACGTAAACATAAAAAATAAAGGCGTTCAGGAAAACTCCTTTAATTCCATAATAGGCAGTGCTTTAAATTTCGATCCTACAGTGCCTATTTTTAATACAGTGCCTAACACAGTGGGTACTTACGGTTTCAGTAACCTATTAAAATCTGAAATATTTAACCCGCTTACCAAATTAGAAAACACTTATAATGAAAGTAATGGCGATAAATTGTATGGAAAGGCAGAATTGCAATATGATGTTTTAAAGAACTTGAAAGTAACTTCTCGTTTTGGTTATACAAAGTGGGATCAGGTAGGCAAGAGTTTTACACCACTTGTTTTTTATGGTCCGTTGAACACTGAAAACACCATGAATGCCGATGGAACTACAGTTACCGGAAAACACAATAGTGTTAGTGAGTCTAGCTTTTCTGCGTTTAGCTATACACAAGAAACTTTTGCCAATTACAACTTTACTGTAAATCAAAAACATAATTTTGATGTTGTGGCCGGTTTATCTTTTGCAAAATCAACAAGTTATGGTTTTAACGCTTCAAGACAAGATGTTAGAGATAACTCTTGGGCTTGGGCTGATATAAGTGCTGCAACAGGAGTTAATAGCGCGACCAATACCAATGCGCAAACTGGCTCAAGTTTTCAAAATTTAACCAGAAAAAACTTATCTTATTTTGGAAGGGTTAATTATGATTATAACGATACTTATTTGGCTTCATTTACCGCCCGTCGTGACGGTTCTATTGCTTTTGGTAGAGATAATAAATTCGGTAACTTTTATGCAGGTTCCCTAGGCTGGGTAGTCTCTAAAGAAGATTTCTTTAAATCTGATTTTATTGATTTCTTAAAAATAAGAGGTAGTTATGGAACTACAGGTAACGAAAATGTAAGTCCTCAATTTGTTAGTGTTGCAACTGGTGGCCCTAGTTATGGATCAACCGCAAACAGCAACGGGTATACTTTTAATGGGACATTTTTTCCTGGCGCAACAGTTAATTCTTTCGCCAATGATATTTTAAGATGGGAAAAACAAACCCAATTCAATATTGGTTTTGACATTACAGTGTTAAAAAACATAACTTTAAACGCTGATTATTTTAAAAAGGATGTAGATGGATTACTTTTTGTTGATGCACCTCCTTTAATTGCTGGAACTTCATTGCCTGTTGCTTCTAATATTGGTACAACAGAAAGCAAAGGTTTGGATTTGACATTAGGGTACAACACCTCATCTTCCAATGAATTGAAATTAAACACCTCGCTTACTTTTACAACTTCTGAAAATTTAGTAACAGCAACAAACAGTGATGGAACAGCACTTATAAATGGCGGTGGTTATTTTAACGGACAAGGTCAAAATGCCACAAGATTTCAGAAAGACTTTACGCCTGGTTATTTTTACGGATGGAAAACAGACGGTTTATTTCAAACTACTGCAGAAATTGCCGCAAGCCCTACCCAAACTGGCGCTGTTCCTGGTGACATAAAATTTGTGGATGTGAATGATGATGGTAAAATTACTGATTTGGATAAAACAAAAATTGGAGATCCTTTCCCTAATTTTACAATGGGATGGAACTTAGGACTTGACTATAAAAATTTCGACTTTAGCATGTTTACTTATGCTTCTGTAGGAAATGACGTTTTTAGGGCTTACGAACGTAATGCTCAATTTTCAAATAAGTTTAGAGATGTTTTAGACAGATGGACTGGGCCAAATACAACCAATGACGCCAGCAATCCACGTTATACATTTTCAGACACTAATAGCAATATCAGAGTTTCAGATAGGTATGTGGAAGACGGCTCTTTTGTGAAAATTAAAAATGTTGTCTTAGGTTATACAATTCCTACTTCAGCATACAACAATAAATTCTTTACTAAAATAAGAGTTTATGGACAGGTAAAAAATCTTTATACTTTTACAAAATATACTGGTTTTGATCCTGAAATTGCCGGCGGCATTTTAAATACTGGTGTTGACCGTGGTAATTATCCACAAGCCAGAACAATATCAGCAGGTTTAGACTTGAAATTTTAACTTCTAAAATCAATAATATGAAAAATATATCTAAAATTATTGGGTTTGTCATTCTTCTTTCAGCCTTTGCTGGTTGTGAAAAACAGATTGATTTTGATCCGCACGATGAATATCAGGTAACTGAGCTGGATTTTTTAAAAACCGCTTCGGATTATCAAACAATGGCAGTTAGTGCTTATTCTCCTTTACAGTGGATGAACCAGTTAGTAGTTGTTGGTGATATTGCAACTGACAATGCAGTAGCCGGTGGTGAAAATGCGTCAGATGTTGTTAACTTACAACAAATTGATGATTACACAACCACGACCAACAATGGTCATCTTGAAGAATTATGGAAAGTTGCCTACGAAGGCGTTAACAGGGTAAATTATTTGACAAGCCATAAAGACAAGAACCTTGCGGGTGAAGCTATCGAATTTAACGGAAAAGAAGCCCTGTATGGTGAACTTTATTTCTTAAGAGCATATTATTATTTCAATTTAACAAGAATGTTTGGTGATGTTGTCTTATTTACTGACCGTAAATTAGCTATAGCCGATTTTGGTTCTTTACAAAGATCTCCAAAAGCAGACGTATATGCTCAAATAGAAGCCGACTTAAAAGCTGCAATTGCTGTATTGCCACCTACAAACCCAGAAGCTGGTAGAATAACTAGGTATGCAGCCCAAGCTTTATTAGGCAAGGTTTTATTATATCAAGATAAATTACCTGAAGCCGCCACAATGTTAGAAAACGTAGTTAATGGACCTTTTAGTTTGGTAACTGACTTTGACAGTATCTTTTTAAAAGAAGGTGAAAATGGTCCAGAGGCTGTTTTTGAAATTCAATATTCAAATGGATTCCCTTATTGGAACTGGGGTGGCGCAACTCGTGGCCAAGGAAATTATGCTGCTCAACAATGTGGGGTGAGAGGATTAAGCGGTACTGCCGATATGCCTTATGCATCAGGATGGAGCACCAATTTACCAACGCAAGAATTAGCTGCAGCTTATGAGGCAGGCGATCAAAGAAAAGACGCCACGGTATTTGATGTAGAACAGTATAAAATTGACAATCCTGCTCTTAGTGTAAAATTTGATGTTGCTCCTTATAAAAATACTGGCTTGTATAATAAAAAATATTTGCCAAGAAAAGGACAAACTAGTGGACAGCCTGAATTAAATTATGAGAATAATCAAAGAATTATTCGTTATTCGGATGTGTTATTGATGGCTGCAGAAGCCAATGTTGCCACAAATCCAGCAAAAGCCCAAGCTTACTTAGACAGAGTTCGTGACAGAGCTTTTGGAGATGCTGCACATCGCGTAACGGCTACAAAACAAGCTATTTGGAATGAAAGAAGACTGGAATTGGCCATGGAAGGAGATCGTTTGTTTGATTTGATAAGAACTGGGCAAGCTGCTTCAAAAATATCCGGATTTGTTGTTGGAAAAAATGAGGTTTTCCCTATTCCACAAAGAGAAATTGATATTTCTAGACTTACTCAAAATCCTAACTGGTAATTTAATTATAAAAATTTAAATATAAAAGAAATGAAAAAAATTAAATATTTCTTAAGTCTACTAATTCTAATTGCATTTGCAGTTGGATGTGAGCTAGATAAATATGAAGACTTGTCTTCATTGGACACAATTACCCCTCCAAGTGGCGTTGCCTCACTTTTTGATATCACAAATGACAATTCTGGGAATGTTAAGATTACGCCAAGCGGTGAAGGCACTGGTTCTTACGATGTGTTTTTTGGAGACGGAACTGCAACTCCCGGAAATGTTCAGTCAGGCAACAGTATTATACACTCTTATGCCGAAGGTGAATATACCGTAAAAATTGTTGCGGTAGGCATTAATGGCGCCACAGCCGAAAAAACGTATCCATTGTCAATTGTTTATAGAGCCCCTGAAAATTTGGCGGTTACATTTACTAAATTAGGCCTAAATTTAAAAGTAAAAGCAAAAGCAGATTATGCAGCTTCTTTTTTGGTTTATTATGGTGATGTTATAGATGAAGTTGGAACACCATTAGCAAAAGGGGAGGAAATTGAACACAATTATCCTGCTATTGGTACCTACGATGTTAAAGTTGTCGCTTTAAGTGGCGGTGCTGCGCAAATAGAGCAAATATTCCCTGTGACGATTACTATTCCATTTGTTTTCCCAATAACTTTTGAGACAGTTGGCGTAAATTACTTTTTTGGAAGCTTTGGTGGCGGACAACAATTTACAAAAGAAGCCAATCCTAATCCTTCAGGTATTAATACCAGCGCCACAGTTGGTAGATTTAGAAGAGGATGGGATGCTTGGAGCGGAACCTATAGTCCATTAAATGCTCCCTTAGATTTTGCAACCGGACATATTGTAAAAGTTTGGGTGTATACTCCAGATGCCGTAAATATTGGCAAAAAATTGAATGTTGAATTGGAATCTGGGACTATTAACAATGGAATAGCCGTTCTAAAAGTGCCGCTTACTAAATCTGGTGAATGGGAAGAATTGGTTTTTGATTTCAGCACAATTTCGGCAATACCTGCCAACGCTAAATTCAACCAATTGGTTTTACGTTTCAATGATGGCGTAAATGGTGATTTTGCCACTATCTATGTAGATAATTTTAGATTTACTAATTAATTAAAACAAAAATTATGAGTACAAAAATAAAAACAATTATAGTAATTTTTGCGGCAATACTTATTGGGTTTACCAGTTGCCAAGATGATGAATATGCGTTAGGGGATTTAACAGCTCCTACCGGACTCGAAATATCGGCGGATATCGTTGGTGCTTCAGCAGAATTTCCAAATGGAGATGGATCTGGTCTTGTAAATTTTACATTTTCAGCGAATGAAGCTCTCTCTTTTAAAGTAGATTTTGGTGATGGTTCAGCACCAAAAGTGTATGCGCCAACAGAAACTAAAAAATATAATAAAGTAGGCACAAAACACTACAGAGTTATAGTAACTGCATTGGGAAAAGGCGGAATTACCACAACAGCCATTAAAGAAATAGATGTTTATTATGCTTTTGACATTGACCCAGCAATTGTTACCCTGCTAACAGGTGACAGCCCAACAGGGAAAAAATGGAGAATAGATTCGGATGCTGCGGACAATTTAGGCAATGGTCCAGGGCCTGATCGTCCGGATGGAAATGTTGAAACTTTTATACCATCTTGGTGGACAGCCGGTCCTAACGGAAGATCAACTAAAGGCATTTATGATGATATTTATACATTCACGAATACCAAAGTATTTACACATCAAACAAATGGTGATATGTATGGACTTAAATCTAAATTTGCAAGGGATTTTGATCCTGAAACTCCTGGTGTTTTTGGTGGCTTTGGAGATGAATGGATTCTTAGCTATCCT
This sequence comes from Bacteroidetes bacterium HGW-Bacteroidetes-3, assembly GCA_002842505.1. Classification (GTDB taxonomy): domain Bacteria; phylum Bacteroidota; class Bacteroidia; order Flavobacteriales; family Flavobacteriaceae; genus Lutibacter. Next base: position 20,871 of record PHDE01000032.1, read on the forward strand.
GATTATACAGAAGCATTTGACTATGATGGTGATCTTACAGGTAATAATGGTGCACCTGCACAATATATTACTTGGGAACAAAAAGGTCATTGTGGATTTTTTATGGGGTCCCATAAATTAATGATCTTGGAAATTACAGAAACTACAATGTGGTTAAGAGCTATAACACCGGGTACGAATGATGCAGCTTGGTATGTTCGATTGAAAGTTGCGGATTAATTTGAGTTAAGGCTATTATTTTAAATATAAAAATAATAGTAAATGAAAAAGGAGGAAGCTTTCTTTGCTCCTCCTTTTTTTTAATATTTTTAAAAGAATTTCTTTTGACATTTTTAAATAAAGGCATTACAATTTTGTTGATAAAATAAAATTCATGAAAAAATTAATAATATTTAGAATAACTTTCATTTTAACTTTTTATTCAAGTCTATTTTTCTTATTCTCTTGCAGTAAAGGAAATGACGACCCCACCCCACAACCTCCCATAGCTATTATTCCCGAATTAAATATACAGGATGTTTCAGAAGCCAGGACAACGACTGGCGCTACAATGCGTTTCTATGTTTATAGCAATAAGGCAACAACAAACACTGTTTCTGCAGATTATTCTTTTGTGAGTGGCTCGGCAATTTCTCCAAGAGATTATGAAATTACATCCGGAACAGTTTCAATTCCCGCAAATGAAACCCAAGCTACCATAGATGTTCAAATAAAAGGAGATCCAACAAATTTGCGTCAGGCAAATTTACAATTCACCATCCTACTTACAAACCCTAAATTATGCACTCTTGGAACAACTTCAGCAATAGGAACAATTATTACGGAAAACGGAACATTTTTACCTACAGATAATTCAGGCTATACAGCACCTACAACTTACTCTGGCTACACACTAGCCTGGAGCGATGAATTTTCCTCAGAAAACTTAGATTCAAACGTTTGGAACCAAGAAGTTGGCAATAATAATGGATGGGGAAACAATGAATTGGAATATTATACCAATAATTTAAAAAATACTTTTCTTTCAAATGGAAATTTAATCATTGAAGCCCGTAAAGAAACTTCAAACGGATTTAATTATACTTCTGGCAGAATGACAACACAAGACAAAAAACAGTTCAAATACGGACGTATAGATATTAGGGCAAAATTGCCTGTAGGAAAAGGAATTTGGCCTGCATTATGGATGTTAGGCTCAAACATATCAACAGTTGGCTGGCCGGCTTGCGGCGAAATTGACATTATGGAATTGATAGGGACCTACCCCAACAGAGTTTCAGGCACCATTCATTGGAAAACTACTGCAGGTGCAGCAACGCATCAAGGAGCCGATTATTATTTAAATTCAGGCGATTTTTCACAACAATTTCACGTATTTAGCATTGTTTGGCAACAAGACAGCATTCAGTGGTATGTGGACGGTAATTTATTTTTAACTAAAACCGTTGCCGATTTAGGTGGCGCTAACAACCCTTTTAATGCCGATCAGTTTTTTATATTCAACGTAGCAGTTGGCGGAAACTGGCCTGGTTCACCAGACAGCACTACTACATTTCCACAGAGGATGTTTGTTGATTATGTTAGAGTTTATCAATAAATATGTTGTTTATTGGCATTTCATTCCATCTAAAAAAGCAACAAAAAATTATATCTAAAATGAATAGATTAAAAAAAATTAACATTGCGATTATAGGGTCTGTTTTTTTGCTTTTTTCAGCCTGCGTTTCAACCAAACCGGTTGCAATGAATAAAATAACCTTTGCGGACAATAGCGTGGTTGCCCATCGGGGCGCTTGGAAGAAAAACGGTTTTTCAGAGAATTCCATTGCCTCTCTTAAACACGCCATCGAATTAAAATGCACAGGCTCCGAATTTGATGTAAGAATGACTGCCGATGATTCGTTGGTTATCAACCACGACCCACATTACAACAATCTGGAAATTGAAAAAACTACTTATGCCAATCTCATAAAATTCAAACTGTCCAACGGTGAAAAACTGCCAACTTTAAGGGAATATATCAAGGCTGGAATTGAAAATAATACTTCAACAAGATTGGTTTGTGAAATAAAACCATCAGAAATAAGCAAGGAAAGAGGTCAAATAATCGCCACAAAAGTGGTTCAGTTATTTCAAAAATTGAATGCCGAACACTTGGTGGCATTTATTAGTTTTGATTACGATATTCTAAAGAAAATTAAGGAAATAAATCCGACCGTTTCCACCCAATATTTAAATGGCGATAAAACTCCAGAACAATTAAAAATTGATGGCATTAATGGCGCAGACTACCGTTTCTTCGTTTTTAAAAACCATCCTGAATGGATTGAAAGCGCCAAGAAAAACAACATAACCTTAAATGCGTGGACAGTAAATGAAACTGCGGATATGGATTGGCTCTTGGCAAACAATTTCGATTTTATCACCACCAACGAACCTGAATTGTTATTTGAAAGAATTGCGCAATTTAAAGCTTCTTACAAAGATTATAAATTGGTTTGGGCTGATGAATTTAACTATTCCGGCTTGCCCGATTCCACAAAATGGAATTATGATATTGGTGGCCACGGCTGGGGAAATAACGAAAAACAATTTTATCTGGAAAAATCGCTTGAAAATTCTTTTGTAAAGGACGGAAAGTTACATATTTCAGCCTTAAAAAAGACTTATGAAAATATGGAATACACTTCTGCCCGATTGACTACTTACGACCGATTTTTAATCCAATACGGAAAAATTGAAGTGTTGGCAAAATTGCCGGAAGGAAAAGGGACTTGGCCTGCTATTTGGATGTTGCCTGAAACCATTCGCACAGATGAGGAAGAATGGCCTTTATGCGGAGAAATTGACATTATGGAACATGTGGGAAAAGACCAAAATATGGTGCACGTTTCGTTGCATTCAGAGTTGTACAACCATATTCAAAACACACAAGTTACCCATTTTGAAAGATTGGCCGATGTTTCCAAAGATTTTCATTTGTACGGAATTGAATGGACAACCGACAGCATTAAATTTTATATAGACAACAACTTATTTTATGAAGCCATTAAAGGCGAAAATGGAAAAGTGGCCACCAATGAAGGCTGGCCTTTTGAAAAACCTTACTACTTGATTTTAAATCTTGCCATTGGTGGCAATTGGGGCGGAGAAATTGATGACACTATTTTCCCAAGTGAAATGCAAGTGGATTATGTGAGAATTTATCAATCAAAAATCAATGAAAATTAAGATGAAACGAGCATAACAAATTTTGATATTCAAAGGAATGACTAATAGCGAACAGTCCCAAATTTTCGGGATTACAGCTAAAAAAATAAAAATTAAACAGATGAAAAAATCAATTATTTTACTGGTTTTCAGCCTCTTTTCAATATTTTCAAACGCACAGTCGTTGGACGTTATGACTTACAACATTCGGTTGGATGTTGCGGTTGACGGCGAAAATGCGTGGCCGCTTCGCAAAGAATATTTCATTTCGCAAATTCAGTATTATGAGCCTGATATTTTCGGAATCCAGGAAGCAAAACCCAATCAGGTGGTAGATATTTCAAATGGTCTTTCACAATACAGCCAAGTTGGTATTGGAAGAGAGGGAGAAGGAAAAGGTGAATCTTCTAATATTTTCTATAAAAAAGACCGATTTCTGCTTAAAGAATCCAGTACTTTTTGGCTTTCCGAAACGCCAAATATCATTTCAAAAGGCTGGGATGCGGCTTTTAACCGAGTTTGTACTTATGCCCTATTTAAAGACAAAAAAACCAAAAAAAACCTTTGGGTTTTCAATACGCATTTAGACCATTTGGGTGAAGTTGCAAGAACAAAGGGAATTGAACTTATTCTTTCAAAAATAGCGGAAGTAAACACTAAAAAATACCCAGTTATTTTTATGGGCGACTTTAATTCTGAACCCACTATGGAAAGAATCATTTCGCTTAAAAAACAAATGAACGATTGCAGGGAAATTTCTGAAGAAAAACCTTTTGGACCTTCGGGAACTTTCAACGGATTTAACCATAATGAACCTGTGACATTATTGATTGATTATATTTTCGTTTCAAAAAACAATAAACTAATAGTTAAAAAATACGCTGTTTTAAGCGATTCAAAAGAGTTGAAATATCCTTCGGACCATTTGCCAGTTTATGTTAAATTGAATTATACAAATGAAAAATAAAATATTTAATATGATGAAATCGCTAATTTTAATAGTTGCTTTTATTGCTTTAAACAATTGCAGCAAACAAAACAATGAAGACAATCCTTTGCCTGAACCTCCGATTGCCACCAATGAAGTCAATTTTTGGCTCACAAAGTCCGATGAATCCGTAAAACTTCAAAAACAAACAGGTATTCTGGCATTTGGAAATTTCAATAACAGTTCCGATAATATTGAAGTGGACGATTCCCAAACTTTTCAAACGGTTGACGGCTTTGGATTTACACTAACCGGCGGAAGCGCACAAGTAATCAATTCTTTAAATGCCGATAAAAAACAAACTTTGTTGCAAGAATTATTTGGCTCAAATGAAAATTCCATTTCCATAAATTATTTAAGAATCAGCATTGGCGCTTCAGATTTGGACGCATCCGTTTTTTCTTATGACGATTTGCCGGAAGGACAAACGGACATCAACTTGACTCAGTTTAGCCTTGCTCCTGATTTGGTTCATTTAATACCCCTTTTAAAAGAAATTTTAGCCATAAATCCGGCCATAAAAATATTGGGATCTCCTTGGTCTCCGCCGGTTTGGATGAAAGACAACAACAGCAGTGTCGGCGGCAGTTTACAGCCAAAATACTACGGCGTTTATGCGCAATATTTTGTGAAATATATTCAAAAAATGAAAGATGAAGGCATTAATATTGATGCCATTACCGTTCAAAACGAGCCTTTGCATCCGGGAAATAATCCGAGTTTGTTAATGCTCGCACCGCAACAGGCCGATTTTATTAAAAACCATCTTGGTCCTGCTTTTCAAACGGCTGCCATTACCACAAAAATTATTATTTACGATCACAATTGCGACAAACCTGAATATCCAATTGCTGTTTTAAATGATCCAGATGCGAAACAATACATTGCCGGTTCGGCTTTTCATTTATATGCCGGAGATATCAGTGCTTTGTTAACGGTTCATTTTGCGCATCCCGACAAAGATT
>PHDE01000032.1:26105-50120 GCA_002842505.1 Bacteroidetes bacterium HGW-Bacteroidetes-3
TTAGCGGCGATTTAAAATGGCATTTAAAGAATGTGGTCATTGGCTCCATGCGAAATTACAGCAAAACAGCATTGGAATGGAATTTAGCCAACGACGGTTCTTTTGGTCCGCATACGCCCGGCGGCTGCACCACTTGTAAAGGTGCCGTTACCATTAATAACAATGCAAGTTATACGCATAATGTTGGCTATTATATTATTGGCCACGCTTCTAAATTTGTCCCAACTGGTTCTGTAAGAATTACAAGTAACTTGACAGGAAATTTAAACAATGTCGCATTTAAAACACCCACCGGAAAAAAAGTGTTAATTGTTGAAAATGACGGAAATTCCGCCGCCCAATTCAATATTAAATACAACGGAAAATGGATTACAACATCATTGGAAAGTGGTTCGGTCGGAACCTATATTTGGTAAAAATAACATCACTCTAAATTATATAAATATGAAAAAAATAACAACAATATTACTTTTGCTCATTGCATTTATAGGATGTACGCCGAAAGAAAAAAACATTCAGCCTGCTGAACAAGAAAAATCAATAGTGGCGTCAAATAAAACCCCATTGGTTTATACATCCGCGCACCATACAGATTTAAAACTCACACTTACTGACTCGTTGGTTTTCAATGATTTTAAGCAACCTTTGGAAACGGAATCCGCTATTTTGGTTGATCCAAACAAACAATTTCAAACTTTTATGGGAATTGGCGCAGCGTTAACGGATGCTTCCGCAGAAACCTTCTATAAATTATCTGAAGCAAACCAAAAAATATTTATGGAAGCTTATTATAGCGTTGACAAAGGAATTGGCTATACGTTGGCAAGAACCACCATTCACAGCTGCGATTTTTCAAGCGGAAGTTACACTTATGTTGAAGAAGGTGACGCCGAGTTAAAAACTTTTAATATTGACCACGACAAAAAGTTCAAATTGCCATTCACAAAATTGGCCATTGCTGCCGCCGGCGGAAAATTAACCATGTATGCAAGTCCATGGAGTCCGCCCGCTTTTATGAAAACCAATAACAATATGTTGAAAGGCGGAAAATTAAAAGCCGAATTCTATCAGCCTTGGGCAAATTATTACGCAAAATTCATCAAAGCATACCAAAAAGAAGGAATTCCAATTTGGGGATTGACCATTCAAAATGAACCAATGGCCACGCAAACTTGGGAATCTTGTATTTATACTGCGGAAGAAGAACGCGATTTCTTGAAAAATTATTTAGGGCCAACCTTGGAAAAAGAAGGTTTGGGCGATAAAAATATTATTGTTTGGGATCACAACCGCGATTTGATGTTTCAACGCGCGAATGTAATTTTAAGCGACCCAGAAGCTGCAAAATATGTTTGGGGAATTGGTTTCCATTGGTATGAAGACTGGAAAGACGGCATTCCAATGTATAATAACGTGAAAGCGGTAAACGAAGCTTATCCTGATAAAAATTTAATTTTTACCGAAGGCACCAATGAAAAATATGATTTAACCAGAATTGTGGCGGAAGACCCAAAATTGGCGGAACGTTACGGAAAATCGATGATCAACGATTTTAACAACGGAACGGTTGCTTGGACAGACTGGAATATTTTGTTGGATGAAACCGGCGGACCAAACCATGTGGGTAATTTATGCTTTGCCCCTGTTATTGGCGACACTAAAACCAATGAACTTATGTTCACAAATTCCTATTACTATATTGGGCATTTTTCAAAATTCATTCGTCCGGGCGCCAAAAGAATTTCTAGCGTTTCAAGCGCAAATAACTTGATGACCACTGCATTTTTGAATGAAGACGGAAGTATTGTTGTGGTCGTTTTGAATCAGGGCGATGCTGAAATATCCTATAGCATTACTATGAATTTAAAAACGGCGGCATTAATTGCACCGGCACATTCCATTCAAACCATTGTACTATAATTTAACCTTTTACCCTGAGCGTAGTCGAAGGGAAAAATAAAATTTTACCCTGAGCGCGGTTGCTGAGCGTAGCCGAAGTAAAGCGAAGGGAACAACCAATAATCAAAAAATAACCAACCAAAAACCAACTAAAACTTATAAAATGAAAAAATCATATACCATTTCCATCAGCCTCATTGTGGCTATGGGAGGATTTCTTCTGGGATTTGACAGTGCCGTAATTTCCGGCGCCATAAACGGAATCAGAACTTATTTTACAATGTCCGATTGGGAACTGGGATTCTCGGTGGGCTGCGTAATTTTCGGTGCCATGGCAGGAAACATTTCTGCGGGTCCGTTAAGTGACAAATTCGGTAGAAAAAAAATATTGATTGTAACCGCCATGCTGTTCACTGTTTCAGCAATTTGGTCGGCAATGGCCACAGATTATATTTCATTTGTCATTGCCAGAATTATTGGGGGCGTTGGCATTGGCGGTGCCATCTTAATTGCACCTATTTACATCGCTGAAATTGCACCCCCTAAATTAAGAGGAAGCTTGGTTTCTTTAAATCAATTGAACATTGTTTTGGGTATTTCCGTAGCCTATTTTTCAAATTATTTTTTGAAAGATTTGGAAGGCGAAAGCTGGAGATGGATGTTGGGCGTGGAAGCTATTCCTGCAACCATCTACTTTTTCGCGCTTTTCTTGGTGCCTAGAAGTCCGAGATGGTTAATTCAACGTTTAAATGAAGTTGTAATAGCTAAAAAAATATTGATAAAAATTGGAGGAGAAGAATTTGCCGATACCACCATTGGAGAAATTCAAAGAGGAATCGCCAAAAAAGAAGCCAAAGGAACCTATGCAGATTTCTTCAGCAAAAGAATGAGCGTTATTGTGATCATTGCTTTCGGATTGGCCTTTTTTCAACAAATAACAGGAATCAATGCCATTTTCTATTATGCGCCAACCATTTTTGAACAAGCCGGCGGAAGCACAGACGCTTCTTTTTTGCAGGCAATAGTAGTTGGACTCACCAATTTGGTGTTTACTTTTGTGGCTATATGGTTTATTGATAAGTTGGGCAGAAAACCTTTGTTAATTATTGGAACTTCCGCAATGGCAATTGCCTTGACCATGGCAACTTTGGCCTTTAACAACGCCACTTACAGCTTTAATGAAACCACTATCGCAAAGATTGGAAATGATGATATCAAATCATCCTTAACGCCCTTAAACGGCTCAACCTTTGCGTCACAAGGTGAATTGTTTGCTGGTGTTGCGCCGCTTTTAAGTGAATCTCAGTTACTTGTATTTAAACAAAATGAAGTCAAAAATTTCATCAGCATCAACGCCAATTTGGTATTGATTGCCATTTTGTTATATGTTGCCGCTTTTGCCATCTCATTAGGTCCGGTAATGTGGACAATGTTATCTGAAATTTTCCCGGGAAACGTAAAAGGAATCGCCATCTCGGTGGTTGGATTTTTCAACTCGCTGGTAAGTTATACCGTTACACAGTTTTTCCCTTGGGAACTCACCAATTTAGGGCCAACAGTAACCTTCGCCATTTATGCAGGCATGGCAGTTTTATCCGTACTGTTTGTGTATAAATATGTGATTGAAACAAAAGGAAAAACGTTGGAGGAAGTTGAAGAATTATTAATTAGATCATAACCATAAAATGAAACGAGCAGAACAAATTTTGATACACAAGGGAATGATTAATAGCGAACAGTCCCGAATTTTCGGGATTACCGCTAAAAAATAAAATTTAAACAGATGAAAATTATTTCAATATTTATAGTGCTTTTATGTTGCTTTTTCGCTTGTGCTGAAGTGCCGCTAAAAACAACAATTGAATCAGCGCCGGAAAAACCGGCAAAAGTGACTTTAACAAATACCGACGGAAAATTTCAACTTTTTGTTGATGGAAAACCTTTTTACATTAAAGGCGCCGGGTTGGAATTCGGGAATATTGCTGCTGTTGCCAAACACAACGGAAATTCATTCAGAACCTGGAGAACGGAAAACGGAAAACAATCCGGCAAAGAAGTGTTGGACGAAGCACACAAAAATGGTTTGATGGTAACAATGGGAATTGAAGTGGAAAGAGAACGCCACGGATTTGATTATAACGATACCATTGCCGTAAAAAAACAATTGGAACGCATCAAAGGTGAAGTTTTGGCATTAAAAGACCATCCGGCTTTATTGATTTGGGGAATTGGAAATGAATTGAATTTGCGTTATACCAACCCGAAAGTTTGGGATGCCGTGAACGATATTTCTAAAATGATTCATGAAGTAGATCCAAACCATTTAACCACCACCATGTTAGCGGGAATTTCTCAAAAAGAAATTGCCTTGATCAAAGAAAGGTGCCCGGATGTTGATATTCTGTCGGTTCAAATGTATGGCGACTTGCCAAACTTGCCGAAATTAATCAGGGAGTTTGGCTGGGAAGGCGCATATATGGTAACAGAATGGGGCGCTACCGGACATTGGGAAGTTCCTAAAACAACTTGGGGTGCGCCAATTGAGGAAAACAGCACACTAAAAGCTGCCAATTATTTGAAAAGATACAAAGGCGGCATTGAAGCAGATTCATTGCAATGTATTGGCTCTTACGTTTTCCTTTGGGGAAACAAGCAAGAACGCACACCAACTTGGTATGGCGTTTATTTGGAAAATGGCGAAGAAACAGCATCGGTTGATGTGATGCATTTTGTATGGAATAATAACACTTGGCCTGAAAACAGAACGCCTCAAATCGTTTCCTATACCATTAATGGCAAAACCGCTTATGAAAATGTGACGATGGATAGTGGAAAAACTTATACGGCTTCATTGAAAATCGCGGATACTGAAAATGACTCCATTAATTATACTTGGGAAATTTTACCTGAAAGTATTGAACTAAGTGACGGCGGCGATTTAGAAGCACGTCCGGAAGGTGTTGAATTTAAAGTCGTTAACCAAAAAGATGGAGAACTGACTTTTAAAGCGCCGGTTGCCGGAAATTATCGTTTATTTGTTTATGCAAATGATGGCCATGGACATGCTGCAACGGCAAATATCCCATTTATGGTGAAATAATAAAAATTATAAATTTTGGATTACAAATTATTCATTCTAGAAAGTATTGATAGATAAAAAAGAGGCATAAAATTAACCTAGAAATAAATATTTTTTAACCGCAAATGGCGCAAAGAAAAACCGCAAAGAGCGCCAGCAAAATTTTAATTATTAAATGAAACTGCGTTAGGGATTGTAGTGAAAATCCCGGTGTTGCGAGTTTGTGAAGCAATATGTTCAAAAGATTGGCATACCCCTCGCAATGACGGATTGAAGCGGAAAGCCCGACCGCTTTTTCAGCGGAAACGCCCAAATTGAATAGATTTGTTTTTAGAAACAATCAAAATTATTTAAAAACATAACCAAATGGAAGAAAACCTCTCTTAAAATTAGCAATAAGTTTAAGGGGGTTTTTGTATTAAAATAAAAAAATAGGATTAATAATGAACCTAAATCATTTATATCTAGGCGACACAAAATTGTTTACCGACACCAACAAAGTTGAAGGAAACTTTGTGACTATTGATAACGAAAGCTTCTATAAAATTTCGAACAGTGATAAAATGCGACCATTTTTTATGAGTATGGTGAGCGACTCCAATCATTGGATGTTTATTTCCAGCAATGGCGGATTGACGGCCGGGAGAAAGGATTGCGATACGGCACTTTTCCCCTATTATACGGATGATAAAATCACTGAATCTGCTGAAATTACCGGAAGTAAAACCATATTTCAAATTCAGAAAGCCGGAAAATTATTGTTGTGGGAGCCGTTTTCCGACAAATATGAAGGGATTTACGCAATTACCAGAAATTTGTACAAAAATAATTACGGCAATAAAATTATTTTTCAGGAAGTGAATCACGATTTGGGGCTCACTTTTCAATACCAATGGAATAATAGCAACAACTTTGGATTTGTAAAAAAATCAACGCTGATTAACAATACGTTGGAAACAATTCAGTTAACTGTTTTGGATGGAATTCAAAATATTTTGCCTTTCGGACTTTCGGCAGACTTGCAAAACAGCAAAAGCAATTTGGTGGACGCATATAAAAAAAGCGAATTGGAAGCGGAAATTGGATTGGGAATTTATGCTTTAAGTGCCATTATTGTGGACAAAGCCGAGCCAAGCGAAGCGCTAAAAGCAACCATCGCGTGGTCGATTGGCTTACAAAATCCAAAATATTTATTGTCTTCTTTGCAACTCAATAATTTCAGAAAAGGATTGCAAATTGAACAAGAAATAGACATCAGGGCCGAAAAAGGCGCTTATTTTGTTTTTGCCGAACTTAAATTGGAAGCTGATACCAAAAAAAATTGGATGCTGGCCGCAAATGTGAATCAAGGTCCGGCGGCTGTTGTAAATATTTCAGAAAAATTGAAATCGGTTGACAGTTTAGAAAAAGAAGTTTTTGCAGATATTGAATTAGGAACGAAAAATTTGATTCAATTAACAGGAAATTCCGACGGATTACAAGTTACAAACGATGAACTTCGCACAACCCGGCATTATGCAAACACGCTTTTTAACATCATGCGTGGCGGTATTTTTGATGAAAATTATAGTATAGAAAAGCACGATTTTACCAAATATCTTGAAAAAGCAAACAAAGAATCCTTCAAAAACAACAAAAATGAATTGACGCAATTACCGGTAATTTTTTCATTGAAAAAACTCAAAGAAATTGCAAATCAAAATAATGACAGCAATTTCAAACGACTTTGTTTTGAATATATGCCGTTAAAGTTCAGCAGAAGACACGGCGATCCGAGCAGACCTTGGAACAAGTTTTCCATCAATACGACCAGCGAAATTGATGGCTCAAAAATTTTGGATTATCAGGGAAACTGGCGCGATATTTTCCAGAATTGGGAAGCTTTGGCACACTCCTACCCGGAATTTATTGAAAGTATGATTCACAAATTTTTAAATGCCAGCACTTTCGACGGTTACAATCCGTACCGCGTAACCAAAGACGGTTTCGATTGGGAAGTAATTGAGCCAGATGATCCTTGGTCGTTTATTGGTTATTGGGGCGACCACCAAATTATCTATTTGTTGAAATTTTTGGAATTTGCCGAAAACTACTATCCGAACAAATTGGCCAATTATTTTGACCAGGAAATGTTTGTTTACGCCAACGTTCCCTATAAAATAAAAAGTTACGCTGAAATCCTGAAAAACCCAAAAGACACGATTGATTTTGACCACAAGCTGGATCAAAAAATCAACCATAAAAAAACTGTTTTGGGTGCGGATGGCGCTTTACTCCTAGCCCAAACCCAGGAAATTTGCAAAGTTAATTTAACCGAAAAATTACTGGCAACAGTGTTGGCAAAACTCTCCAATTTTATACCGGAAGCCGGTATTTGGCTGAACACACAAAGGCCGGAATGGAACGACGCCAACAACGCATTGGTTGGCAACGGCGTTTCTATGGTGACACTGTATTATTTGCAGCGGTTTTTAAATTTCTTTGAACAAATTATTGAAAATTCTTCCGCAGAAAACATTTCAATTTCAGAAGAAATGGCAGTGTTTTTTAAGGAAATTGTAAACACCTTCGATAAAAACCAGCACATTTTATCTGGGAAAATTTCAGATGCCGACCGTAAATCTGTTTTGGACGGATTGGGTTCAGCCGGAAGTCATTACCGAGAAACGATTTATGAAAATGGATTTTCAAGCCATAAATCAGCAATCAGCAAAAATGATTTGTTGCAGTTTTTTGATTTGTCCAAAAAATTTATTGATCATACGATAAACGCTAACAAGCGAGCGGATAATTTGTACCACGCATACAATTTAATGACTATTGAAAATGAGCAAGAAATTTCTATGTCCTATTTGCCGGAAATGTTGGAAGGACAAGTTGCTGTTTTAAGTTCGGGACATCTTTCACCTACAGATTCTTTGAAATTGTTGAACAGTTTAAGGAAAAGTGCTTTATACAGAAAAGACCAAAACAGTTATGTTTTGTATCCGAACAAACAACTTAAAAGGTTTGTCGACAAAAACAACATTCCGTCAGCAGCATTGGAAAATTCAGATTTGGTAAAACAATTGCTGAAAAACGGAAATTCACAAATTATTGAGAAAGATGTTTTGGGAAACTGCCATTTCAACGGAAATTTTAACAACGCAAACAGCCTTAAAACTGCGTTGGAATCGTTGCCAAAAGAAACCTATCAAAAACTCGTTGAAAAAGACCGGGAATTGCTGTTAAATACTTTTGAAAATATTTTTAACCATAAATCTTTTACAGGCCGTTCGGGCACGTTTTTCGGTTATGAAGGACTTGGCTCCATTTATTGGCATATGGTTTCAAAACTGGCTTTGGCCGTTCAGGAAACTTGCATAAACGCGATTGAATCTGGCGCTAAACCTGAAATTATTGCCGGATTGGAAAATCATTACCACGAAATAACCGAAGGCATTGGCGTGCATAAATCGCCCGACGTTTATGGCGCATTTCCAACCGATCCGTATTCACACACACCGGCAGGAAAAGGCGCGCAACAACCCGGAATGACCGGCCAAGTTAAAGAAGATATTTTGGCCAGAATGGGAGAATTGGGCGTTTCCGTTAAAAATGGCATCCTGAAATTTCAACCTGATTTGTTAAAAAAAGAAGAATTTCTGAAAGAAATAAGAACAGTTCATTATAACGACGTGAACCTTCAGCAAAAAGAATTGACGTTGGAAAAAAATTCACTTTGTTTCACTTATTGCCAAGTTCCGGTTGTTTACAAACTAGCGGAAAATAATGCAATTGAGGTTGTTTATTCAGAAGGGAAATCGGTTGAAATTAACGGACTGAAGTTAAACCCAGAAATAAGCAATCAAATTTTTAAAAGAACTGGAGCGATTTCATCGATATTTGTTTACTTAAATGAAGGAAATTTTTAATAAAAATACTGAAAAATCTAATAAATGAAAAAATATCGAAATATATTAGTCGCGTTAGCGCTTATTTTAGCAGTAAGTTCGTGTAAAATCACAGAAACTAATTCAGAAAAAACAACGGCCAATACTTTAAGTTTTGTAAAAACAAAAGGAACGCAACTGGTCGACATCAATGAAAATTCATTGATTTTGAAAGGAACAAATTTGGGCCACTGGCTGGTTCCGGAAGGTTATATGTTTAAAATGAATCAGGTAAATTCTCCAAGGAAAATCGATGAAATGTTGTATGAATTGGTTGGGCCGGACAGTTTACGGGTTTTTTGGCAAGGGTTTTTGAACAATTACATCACCCACGACGACATTAAATATTTAAAAAGTATTGGCAGCAATCATATTCGCTTGCCTTTTCATTATAAAATGTTTACGGACGATTTGTATGTGGGCGAAAGAAATGCCGGTTTTAAGTATTTAGACCGATTGATTGATTGGTGCCGACAAGAAAAAATGTATGTTTTATTGGATATGCACGCTGCACCGGGCGGACAAACAGGTGACAATATAGACGATAGTTATGGCTATCCTTTTCTGCTTAAAAGTAAATCATCCCAAGATTTAATGACAGAAATTTGGGTAAAAATAGCCAAAAAGTATAAAAACGAACCCGTAATTATTGGTTATGATATTGTAAACGAACCTATTGCGCATTATTTTAATGATGAACTTCCCTATTTAAACCATCAACTATTTTTGCTTTATAAACGCATTGTCACAGAAATTCGGGTTGTGGATAAAGAACACACCATTTTTCTGAACGGCTCTAATTGGGCAGGAAATTTTGACGTTTTTGAAGAAATTATCGACAACAATGTGGTGTATGAATTTCATAAGTATTGGTTTGAAGTCAATCAGGGCGCCATACAAACTTATCTCGATTTTAGGGACAAACTTCAAGTTCCAATCTATATAGGAGAAACTGGTGAAAATAAAGATGAATGGGTAAACGATTTTAGGATTTTACTTGATAAACATGAGGTTAGTTGGGCTTTTTGGCCTTATAAAAAAATGAATAATAACAGCGGAATTATGAATTTCAAGGAACCGGAAGATTATCATTTAATTACTGAATATGCCAATAGCGATCGTTCTTCTTATGCCAAAATGAGAGAAAACAGGCCAGATATTTTAAAAATCCAAAAAGCGCTAAATGATTATTTGGAAAATAGTTTGCATAAAAATAATTATCCTAACAAAGGTTATGTAAAGGCCCTAAATTTTATAGTTGATTGAACCGAGCATAACAAATTTTGATACACACAGAAATGATTAATAGCGAACTGCATCTGTACCAATAAAAAATAAAATATAAACAGATGAAAAATTTCTTATTGAAATAAATAAACACCCACAAATGAAAAATTATTTTTTGTCCGTATTGCTTATCGTATTTTTAATAATTGTAGGCTGTAAAAGTCAAACAAAATTGACCAAAACTTCCCAAACTTCGTCAATTGACGTAAAAGTTGATTCCATTTTAGCGTTGATGACCCTAAAAGAAAAAGCGGGACAAATGCTGAATATTGGCTTGCCGGCAGTGTTGAAAGGCGATTATTGGGATGCACGGGACAGCGTTGATTATAATTCAGAAAAATTCAAACAGTTGATTATAGAAACCAGCGTTGGCTCTATTCACAACACACCTGGTTATCCGGCAGATAAAGAAGGTTGGTATGAAATCATAAAAAAAATTCAGGATTCAGCGATGCAAAAAACCAGATTGGGAATTCCGGTTTTATACGGAATCGACAATATTCACGGGGCAAATTATGTGAATGGTTCTGTGTTGTTTCCACACCAAATTGCCATGGCCGCCACTTGGAACACCGAACTCACCAAAATTTCCGGTGAAATCACTTCTTATGAATCCAGAGCTGCTTCCTTACCTTGGAATTTCAATCCGAATGCCGATGTTGCTTTGAATCCGCTTTGGGGAAGAATTGCCGAAAGTTTTGGGGAAGATCCGTATTTAATTTCAGAAATGACCTTGGCCTATTTGCAAGGTTCCCAAGAAAAAGGCTTGCAGGATTCTACCAGCACCGCGGTTTGTTTGAAACATTTTATTGGCTATGGCGCAGGAAAAAATGGAAAAGACCGTGCAAACGCATTAATTCCGGAAAACAGTTTACGACAATATTTTTTGCCGCCATTTGAAAAAGCCATACAAAATGGCGCCAAAGGCGTGATGATCAGTTCCAACGCTGTAAACGGAATTCCTTGCCACATCAACGGTTATTATATCAACGATATTTTGAAAGGAGAACTCGGATTTAAAGGCGTGGTGATTTCCGATTTTAGCGATGTGGAATTTTTGATAACCGCACACCTATCAGCAAAAGATAAAAGAGAAGCCACAAAAATGGCGGTAAATGCCGGATTGGATATGATTATGAATCCGTTTGACGCTGATATTGTTGATATTATTGTTGATTTGGTTGAAAAAGGAGAAATTAAAATAAGCAGAATAGATGATGCCGTAACCAGAATTTTACGTCTGAAATATGAATTGAATCTTTTTAAAGTTCCATACAACAACCCGAAAGGCTACACGAAATTTGCAAGCCAAGAACATATTGACGCCAATTATAAAGCGGTCAGTGAAGCCATTACGCTGTTAAAAAATAACAACAATATTTTACCGCTTCCATCAACCAAAAAAGTGTTGGTTACCGGTTATTCGGCCAATTCCATCAATATTTTAAACGGCGCTTGGTCGCGATCATTTCTCGGAAGAGACACCAAATATAACGATCCCAGCAAATTGACGATTTTAGATGCCATCAAAAAACAAATGGGTGAAGCTAACGTTGAATTTGTGGAAGGAACCGATTATTTGGAAGACATCAATTCGGATAAAGCGGTTGAAATGGCTAAAAAAGCAGATTATATCATTGTTTGCGTGGGAGAAATTCCCGCTTCGGAAAAACCTTCAGATATCAATGAACTGGAATTGCCTGAAATTCAGCAAGAATTGATCAAAAAACTTTCCGCCCTAAAAAAACCAATTATTTTAGTGATGGTGCAAGGACGACCAAGAATTATCAGGGAAATTGAACCGTTGGTTGATGCCGTTGTGATGGCATATTTACCGGGAGAAGAAGGCGGACGCGCGGTTTCAGAGGTGATTTTTGGGAATGTCAATCCGAGTGGAAAATTGCCTTATACCTATCCTAAATATTCCGGGAATATATTGCCGTATTATTTCAAAAAAGCGGATATCAGAGACATTAACTGGGGCTACGACGGATTTTATCCGCAATTTGAATTTGGCTTCGGATTGTCGTACACCACTTTTGAGTATTCTAATTTGCAAATAAGCAAGGATACTTTGGTAGGTTCAGAAGAACTAAAAATCTCCGTTGATGTGAAAAACACAGGAACCAGAAAAGGAAAAGAAATTGTGGAAGTTTTTCTTAAAGATTTGGTTGCCACCCTTTCGCCAGATTCCAAAAAATTGGTGCGATTTGAAAAAATTGAACTGAATCCCAGTGAAACTAAAACTTTAAACTTTGTACTGAATTCAAAAGATTTGGCCAATATTGGCATTCAAAATAAATGGATTATTGAAGAAGGTGAATTTGAAGTTCTGGTTGGAGGAAATCCTCAAAATTTAATGAAAAAAGCTTTTTATTACAACAAATAATAAACTTTTCGTCTTATAAATATCAAAGATTGTATACCTTTAAAATTAATGAAATTAAAACATAAATTATGAAACCATGAAAATTCAAAAAAACATTTTTATCCTGTTATTATTTATTTCAATAAATTCTTTTGCACAAGAATACCAAAAAATTTGGCAAACCGAAATTGACGCATTCGACAAATTAAACGGAGAAAATCCATTACAGGAAGGAATTCTTTTTACCGGAAGTTCATCCATTAGAATGTGGAAAGATCCCGCCAAAGATTTTAATAATCCAAAAATTTTGAACAGGGGTTTCGGCGGTTCGCAAATTATAGATTTAATAGAGAATTTTGATCAGGTAATCCTAAAATACCATCCAAAAAAAATAGTCATATATTCAGGTGATAATGACATTGAAGCCGGAAAATCGGCCGAAATTGTTTTTGGGGATTTTTGCACTTTATATGGCATGATAAAAGCAAAATTGCCAAATGCCGAAGTTTATTATATTGCTATTAAACCAAGTTTAAACCGATGGGCAAAAGTGATAGAAATTAAAAAAGCAAACACCATGATTAATGAATATTTGAACACAAAATCAAATGCCGCTTTTGTGGATATCTTCTCCCCTATGATTGATTTAGACGGGAAACCGAGTGAAAAATGGTTTATTGAAGATGGCTTGCATATGACCGATGAAGGCTATCAATTATGGACAAAAATTTTAGTGCCTTATATTGAATAGTGAAAATCTATTTTGAAAAAAAATTAAACACTTCAAATTATGAAATCAATTTTCTCACAGAATTTAACAGCGATATATTTATTTTTATCAATAATCCTTTCGATTACATCACAAGCCCAAACAAAGCAGGAAAATAATTTAACTTTTTTGCATACTTCAGGACACGATATAGTTAATGAAGCTGGCGAAAAAATATTCCTAAAAGGCGTTGGACTTGGGAATTGGCTTTTACCCGAAGGTTATATGTGGAAGTTTGGAAAATTTGGCGATCGTCCTCGTAGGATTGAAAAAGTGGTTTCTGACTTAATAGGACAAGAAAAAGCAGAACATTTTTGGAAAACATACAGACAAAATTACATCACTGAAGCTGATGTTAAACGAATTGCCGAACTGGGATTTAACTCGGTTAGACCAGCGTTGAATTCAAGATTATTTTTAACAGAAGGCGAAAATCCTGTTTATGTTGAGGAAGGATTTCAGTTGATGGATTCCTTGATTTCTTGGTGCAAAAAGCATAAGTTGTATGTTATTATTGATATGCACGGAGCTCCCGGCGGACAAACTGGCGCTAATATTGACGATAGTCCCAATGATATTCCTGAACTTTTTATTGAAGAAAAATACCAAGATCAACTTGTAAATCTTTGGGTAAAAATTGCTGAAAGATATAAAGACGAACCTACTGTTGCCGCTTATGATTTATTAAATGAACCATTACCAAAAGCAACAGGTGCCGATTTAAAATACAAACATTTATTGGTGCCTTTATATCAGCGCATTACAGCAGCAATTCGTAAAATAGATCAAAAACATATGATAACGTTGGAAGGCTTCGATTGGTCTAACGATTGGTCGCTTTTTGACAAGCCATTTGATTCAAATGTATTTTACCAGTTTCATTATTATTGCTGGGCAAGACCTGACAACTTGAATAATATCGACGAGTATTTAATAAAACGAAAAGAGCTCAATACGCCAATTTGGGCTGGCGAAATGGGCGAAAAAGGGAATGCAATCCATTGGGCCTCGTCACAATATTTGGAAACAAATAACATAGGTTTTGCTTTATGGCCTTGGAAAAAAATGGACACCAAAAACACGCCTTATTCTATTAAAAAACCCGATAATTGGGATTTGATTTCAGAATATACAAAAGGAGGAGATAAGCCAGACAGTTTGATTGCTGAAAAGGCTTTCAACGACTTCCTCGAAAATATTAAATTAGCGAATTGTGACTATTTTGAAGATGTTTCCAATGCCATTAATACTAGAATTCCAGGAAAAATAGAAGCAGAGAATTATGGATTTGGCGGTTATAATAAATCTTATTTTGTATTAGATACCCTAAATAAATCTGAATTTTATAGAAAAACAGAGCCAGTAAAAATAAAATTAGACAGCAAAGATAAGGATCAGTTTTGGTCTGATCAATCTGTTGAACTTCAAAAATCAGAATGGCTGGTTTATAATTTCACAAGCTTAGAAAGTAAGAAATATCAATTTACGCTAAAAGCTTCAAGTGGAGAAAAACCTACGAAATTGGTAATTGAAATAAATAACAAAAAAGTAAAATTCACAATAAATAATAAAGATTTAACAGAATTATCTATAGGTAATTTTAATTTGAAAAAAGGTGAAAATAAAATTAAAATTTTAGTAAAATCAAATGTTGCAAAACTTGACTGGATTTATATTAAATAAGCAAAATTTGTTTAAAAGACATTTGTACTCATAAAGAAAATCACAAAAATGAAAAAATTATTTTTATTAGTAGTACTCATTAGTAGTATTTCAATTAATGCTCAAGTTACGTTGCCTAAAATTTTTGCTGATAATATGGTGTTGCAACGAAACACCCTAATTCCAGTTTGGGGAACGGCAAAAGCCAATGAAGAAATTGAAGTCCGTTTTGACAAGCAAATCAAAAATACGAAGGCCGATAAAAATGGCAAATGGATCATTCGGTTAGACAACGAAACCGCTGGTGGACCTTATAATTTGACTATAAAAGCGAGCAACACTATCGATATAAAAAATGTATTGGTGGGCGAAGTTTGGCTTTGCAGCGGACAATCGAATATGGAAATGCCTGTAGGAAAACCCAAAGAATGGAGTGTAAACAATTTTGAGAAAGAAACGGCTGCCGCAAATTACCCGATGATTCGACACATCAAAATCGATAAATTAGTGAATACATTACCTCAAAATAATGTAAATTCAAGTGAAAGCTGGCAAGTTTGTGATTCAACCACTGTTGGAGGTTTTACCGCTGCTGGCTATTTTTTCGCAAAGAATATTTATAATGAATTAAAAATTCCAATCGGATTGATAAACGCATCTTGGGGTGGAACCAATATAGAAACTTGGATTAGCCGTGAAGGATTTGAAAGCAGCGATGAGTTTAAGGAAATGATTGCAGGAATGCCAAAAGTCAGTTTGGATTCTATTGTTAAATTAAAAATAAATGGGTTTGACAAGAGAATCGAAGCGTTACAAGGCAAAAAAATAAACACAGAAGCTGCAAGTACTTATAATGAACTGGGATTTAATGATTCGAAATGGCCAGAACTCAACCAGCCGGAATTATGGGAAAAACAAAGTTTAGGCGAATTTGACGGCGTGGTTTGGCTTCGAAAATCCATCATATTATCGCCCGATGACAGCAAAAAAGAAGCGATTTTAGAACTTTCAACAGTTGACGACGATGATGTAACATATATCAATGGGGTAAAAGTGGGAAGTATGATTGGCTGGAATTTAGAAAGAAAATATACAATTCCTGTCGGAATTTTAAAAGAGGGAACCAACGTAATTGCCGTTAGAGTGACTGACAACGGCGGAGGTGGCGGAATTTACGGAAATGAAGCGAATTTAAAACTGACTATAGGAACTACCATTATTCCGTTAAGTGGAAAATGGAAATTTCAAGTGGAATCCATCAAAAAAACAACAAACGAAAATTCATTTCCTTCCCTATGTTATAATGCGATGATAAATCCATTGATTCCGTATGCATTCCAAGGGGTTTTATGGTATCAAGGAGAATCGAATGCAGGTAGAGCTTATCAATACAGAACAACTTTTCCGTTATTGATAAACGACTGGAGACAAAAATTCCTGCCTTCCGGTTTAAATGCCGATAAGCATGGACAGGCAGGGAATCAAGGTGATTTTCCATTTTATTTTGTGCAACTGGCCTCTTTTTTTGCAGGTGGAAACAGCAACGACGGTTGTGGCTGGGCAGAACTGCAAGAAGCGCAAACACTAACCTTGAAAGTTCCAAATACCGGAATGGCAGTCACAACCGACATTGGAAATCCTAACGATATTCATCCAACGAACAAACAAGATGTTGGAAAACGATTAGCGGCTTTGGCCTTAAATAACACCTATAACATTCCAATGGTTTGCAGTGGTCCAATGTATAAATCAATGGAAATCAAAGACAGCCAAATCATCGTTTCTTTCAATGATATTGGTGGTGGATTATTTACACTAGATAAATATGGCTACATCAAAGGATTTGAAATTGCAGGCGAAGACCAAGTTTTTCACTATGCCAAAGGGTTTATCAAAGACAATAAAGTAATTCTTTCAAGCGAAGAAGTTTCCAATCCGATTGCAGTTCATTTCAGCTGGATTGGTGATGCATCAGAAAGCAATTTATTTAATAAAGAAGGATTTCCTGCCGTTCCTTTTAGAACAGATGAGTGGAAAACAGTTACAAAAGAAGAAAAATATAAATTAGCCAATTAAAATATAATGAAACGAGCATAACAAATTTTGATACACAAGGGAATGATTAATGGCGAACAGTCCCGAATTTTCGGGATTACCGCTAAAAAATAAAATTTAAACAGGTGAAAATGAAATTTATAACAAAGACACAAACCGCATTATTTTTAGTAATAATTAGTATTTCTATTTCTCAAGCGCAAACATTGAATTTGCCCAACGAAGTCAAGTTTAAAATGGGTGACAATATGGACTGGTCTAACCAAGCCTATAACGACAATGATTGGGAAACGAAACAATTGGGGAAATCTTGGGCAACTACTGAGGTTGAAAAAAATGTGTATGCTTGGTATCGAATCAAAATCGTGATTCCATCGACGATGAAAACCACAAACGGGAAAGGCATAAAGCTAAACTTGGGAAAAATTGATGATGTAGATCAAACCTATTTTAATGGAAAATTAGTTGGACAAACGGGTGGTTTTCCTCCATCTTATGAAACCAAATGGGATGCAGAACGGCAATATGTTATTGCTCAAAACACCATTCAATGGGATCAAGAAAATACCATCGCGGTTCGGATTTTTAGTCCTGACATTGCAGGATTCGGGATGTACACAGGGCCTTATAGTTTAGAGCCAATTGGCTGGGCTGATGCTATTTCTATTCATCAAAATATTGAGGAAACACCTCATAATGGATTTGTAACAAGAATTTCATTTACCAATAAAAGCGAAACACCATTTGAAGGAACCGTAAAATATTGGGTTTCTAACAAAGCAAAAACCGTGTTGTTTACAGAAACAAAACCAGTGCGAGTTTATTCCAGAATTGGAGCAGAAACGGTTGTTGCGTTTACGAATTTCGAACCTAAAAGTGATGATTTTGTTATAGTTGGTTACCAAATTAACGACAATAATAGTACGCTTACCAGCAAAAACGAGCAGCTTTATCTCGCTAATGCCAATATCGAAATTCCCGTTGCCAAAGAACCAAAACCTTTAGTTGAAAATAAAATTAAAGATTTATACACTTCAATCCCTTTCGAAAATCAAAAACTGGAAGGTTATTTGGGGGAACGAATGGTCCAAAACTTGGAAGAACGCCTCTTGAAAATTGACGAAGAAGGACTAATTGGTTCTTATATGCAAAGACCCGGAATTCATCCTTGGGCTGGAGAGCACATTGGTAAATACCTTGAAACCGCCTGTAATGTTTGGAAAAACACTCACGATCCAAGACTTAAAAAGCAGATGGATCGAATGATGTACAAACTCATCAACACGCAATTGGAAGACGGCTATTTAGGAACTTACACGCCCAATGATTACTGGACAAGTTGGGATGTTTGGTCACACAAATACAATTTATACGGATTGCTTGCGTATTATGAAACGACTGGATATGAGCCGGCATTAGAAGCTTGCAAGAAAATAGGCGATTTAATGTGCACCACTTTCGGGAATAATCCTGGACAACGCGATATTATTTTGGCCGGAGAACACAAAGGAATGGCAGCGACAAGTATTTTGGATCCAATGGTAGAATTATACAAATACACAGGAGAGAAAAAATACCTGGATTTTTGTTATTACATACTTGATGCTTGGGAACACGAAAATGGACCAAAAATAATCAGTTCATTATTGGCAACAGGCAAAGTAAGTAAAGTGGCCAACGGAAAAGCGTATGAAATGATTTCGAATTTCGTGGGATTGGCAAAATTATACCGAGTTACGGGAGATGAAAAATTATTGAAACCCATCGAAATTGCTTGGCAGGATATTGTAGATAATAGATTGTACATCACTGGAACTACCAGTTCTTGGGAACATTTTCAGGACGATGCTATTTTGCCTGCTTTTGATAAAGACCATATGGGCGAAGGTTGTGTGACCACTACCTGGATTCAATTCAACCAAAATCTTTTGGACGCAACCGGTGAAACCAAATATGCGGAACAAATTGAAAAAACAATTTATAATCATTTGCTGGCGGCCGAAAATCCAGAAACGGGTTGCGTGAGTTATTATACGCCCTTGATGGACAAAAAACCTTTCATTTGTTACATCAGCTGCTGCACATCGAGTGTTCCCCGCGGAATTGCGATGATTCCTTATTTTACCTTTGGAAAAGTTAAAAATATTCCAACGATAATGATGTATGAAGCCGCATCTTACAAAGAAAAAATCGCAACTTTAGATAAAAAATCTATCGATTTGTCGGTGCAAGTGGGTAGTAATTTTCCAATGAACGGAGAGGTGACGGCTACGGTTACTACTTCGGAAACGGCGACTTTTTCAATAGGATTGCGAGTTCCGTCTTGGTGTACTTCTTTTGTAGCGAAGGTGGGAAACAAAGAGTACAAAGGCAAAGCCAATGAATATTTGCCAATTAATCGACTTTGGAAATCGGGCGAAAAAATTGCTATTTCCTTTGATATGCCAATTAAAACATTAAATGGAGGTAAAAGTTATCCTAATGAAATTGCCTTTCAAAGAGGACCACAAGTTTTGGCATTCGACAGTTCTTTAAACGCAAAATCGACTTTGGAAACCGAACAAAAAAATGCATTTTACACTTTTGAAAACAAAAGTATTCCTAATGTATTGCCAAAACAATGGATAGGAAAACAGGTTTATCAGATAAAATTCAAGGATAAAGAATACATCAATTTAGTTCCGTACGCCGATGCAAGTCAAACTGGAGGCGTGGTGAAAGTATGGTTGCCCTTAAATGCTTCTAAAAAATAATCGAAATGAGTAAAAGTAAAATTATTGTTATTGGTAGTGCCAATACTGATATGGTGGTTAAGGCATCAAAACTTCCATTGCCTGGAGAAACAATTTTAGGCGGAACATTTTTTATGAATGCAGGCGGAAAAGGAGCTAATCAGGCGGTTGCGGCCGCACGATTGGGAGGCAATGTCACAATGGTGGCAAAAGTGGGGAATGATATTTTTGGCAAACAAACAATTACAGGCCTAAAAAAAGAAAATATAGACACCAATTTTGTTTTTATTGATGAAAACGCCCCTTCCGGAACCGCATTAATTATGTTAAATGATGAAGGAGAAAATTGCATCGTGGTAGCTCCAGGCGCAAATGCCAATTTGTTGCCTTCGGATATTGCAACTATAACGGGCATTGACGATGCTGAAATCATCTTGATGCAATTGGAAATACCAATGAAAACTATCACCTTCGTTGCCAAAAAAGCAAAGGAAAATAACCAAAATGTAATTATCAACCCTGCTCCTGCCCAAAAATTGAATGATGAATTACTGAACGGCTTATTTCTGATAACACCCAATGAAACAGAAGCTGCCTTATTAACCGGAATAACAGTTGTTGATGAACAAACCGCTTCGCAGGCTGCTAGAATTTTTTTAAATAAAGGTGTTCAAAATATCATCATCACTTTAGGAAAAGATGGCGCTTACTTTGAAAATTGTGAATTAAGTTTGAAAATACCCGCACCAGTAATGAAAGCATTGGACACCACTGCTGCCGGGGACACTTTTAGCGGTGCGTTAACGGTGGCAATTACAGAAAAAATGGATTGGAAGAAAGCAATAAAATTTGCCATTACGGCAGCGTCTATTTCTGTAACAAGATTGGGTGCACAAGCGTCTGTTCCTTATAGAAATGAAATTGAAATTTAGTTGTTCAGAAAACTTCTGGCTTAAAATTTAATACTTTTAATATTTAAAACTGATAGGTCTCAACCTGTCCCTACTTTTAACTTTTGAAATTAACTAACCACTAAAACTTTACTTATGTTCATTGTAGAAAATTACGAATTGGCTATTTTACTATGTGTTATAACCATGATTTGCTGGGGCTCTTGGGCCAATACCACAAAATTAACCACCAAAACTTGGCGTTTTGAACTATTTTATTGGGATTATGGAATTGGGATTCTTCTTGCTACGCTCCTACTCGCTTTCACTTTAGGAAGTACAGGAATTGAAGGCCGACCTTTTCTTGAAGATTTTTCTCAAGCAAATACTGACAGTTTGACCTCGGCATTTATAGGAGGTGTAATTTTTAATGCCGCCAATATTTTGCTTGTGGCCGCAATTGCAATTGCCGGAATGTCGGTTGCTTTTCCGGTGGCAATTGGCATTGCATTGGTTCTTGGCGTACTTGTAAATTATATTTCAAATCCGCAAGGCGATCCAACATTAATTTTCGCAGGCGTTGCCTTAATCACTTTGGCAATTATTTTAAATGCGAAAGCTTATCAAAAATTACAATCTAATATGTCTGAAAAAATTTCCAAAAAAGGATTGATTTTATCAGTTGTAAGCGGTTGTTTAATGGGCTTGTTCTACAAATATGTAGCCGGTTCAATGGTTACCGATTTTAATGTGCCCGAAGCCGGAAAACTCACACCATACACAGCATTGGTGGTTTTTGCAATTGGTGTTGTAATAAGCAGTTTTCTTTTTAATACCATTCAAATGAAGCAACCGTTTGCGGGCTCCGCAGTCTCTTTCAGCGATTATTTCAAAGGAAAAGCAAAAGATCATATGATTGGAATTCTGGGCGGCATAATTTGGAGTATTGGAATGTCTTTAAGCATTGTTGCATCTGGCAAAGCCGGCCCGGCAATTTCTTACGGATTGGGGCAAGGTGCAACAGTAGTTGCAGCAATCTGGGGAATTTATGTTTGGAAAGAGTTTGACAAGGCGCCTAAAGGAACCAAATCTTTGTTAAATATTATGTTAGTTTTGTACATTGCAGGATTAGCGATGATTATCCTCTCAAAGTAATTTAGGCGTGCAATAAAATTAAAAAAATGAAACTATTTAAATACATTTTCCTAATTTTTCCGATTTTTGGATTTTCCCAAGAACTGATTACCAATGTTCCAAACAGAGTTACAACTTCCTTAAATGGCGAATGGAACTACATTGTAGATTCTTATGAAACGGGTTATTATAGTTTTCATCGCGATGCTTACGACCAACAAAAAGGAGTTCAAAACGCGGCTTTTTATAGCAATTATCACGCCCAAAACAAACAGGAATTGGTGGAATACGATTTTGACAAGTCACCAGTAATGACCATTCCGAGCGATTGGAATTCTCAAAAGGAGAACCTTTTCTATTATGAAGGAAATATTTGGTTCAAAAAATCTTTTGACTACGACGTAAAGGAAAACAAACGCCTTTTCGTCTATTTTGGGGCAGTTAATTATAAAGCCGAAGTGTATCTAAACGGAAAAAAACTTGGCATCCACGAAGGCGGATTTACGCCTTTTAATTTTGAAGTTTCCTCAATTATCAAAGCAAAAGACAATTTTTTGGTGGTAAAA
Organism: Bacteroidetes bacterium HGW-Bacteroidetes-3; assembly: GCA_002842505.1. Lineage (GTDB taxonomy): Bacteria > Bacteroidota > Bacteroidia > Flavobacteriales > Flavobacteriaceae > Lutibacter. The sequence goes on from PHDE01000032.1 coordinate 48,479, forward strand.
GTGGATAACGTTCGTCGCAAAGAAGGTGTACCAACGCTCAACACCGACTGGTTTAATTACGGCGGAATCACACGCGATGTTTTGCTGATTGAAGAACCCAAATCATTCATTCAGGATTACACCATTCAACTCAAAAAAGGAGAAAAAAACACAATTTCAGGATTTGTCAAGATTAATAATTTCGATAAAACTTCCGAATTTGTTACCGTCAAAATTCCGGAACTAAAAATCAGTTACAAAGGTAAAATTGATGCAGAAGGAAATGTAAACTTTGAAATTACTAACAAAAAAATTCAATATTGGTCACCAGAAAATCCAAAATTATACGATGTTTCCTTAGAATATAACGGCCAAATCCTCAAAGACAATATTGGGTTTAGAACCATAGAAACCCAAAATGCCCAAATTATTTTGAACAGAAAACCTGTTTTTTTAAGAGGAATTTCCATTCACGAAGAAAACGCGAAAGGCGGAAGAGCCAACTCAGAAGCTGATGCTTTGAGATTGCTCACTTGGGCAAAAGAATTGGGTTGCAATTATGTGCGATTGGCACATTATCCGCATAACGAAAATATGGTACGACTGGCTGATAAAATTGGTTTGATGGTTTGGGAGGAAATTCCGGTGTATTGGACCGTCGATTTTACCAATCCTGATACTTACAAAAATGCTGAAAATCAACTGGTTGAAATGATTGGCCGCGACAAAAACAGATGTTCCACCATTATTTGGTCTATGGCAAACGAAACGCCAATTTCTGATGCGCGCAATACTTTTATCAATAATTTAAATGCGAAAGCGAGAACTTTGGACAACACTAGATTGATTAGTGCAGCATTATTAACCAAAAGCGAAGGTCTGAATAGTTTTGTTGACGATGCCATTGCAGAAAAGCTCGATATTGTTGCCTTCAATGAATATTTGGGTTGGTATGGAGGAAATTTGGAAGATGCCGAAAAGATACAATGGACGTCGAAATACAACAAACCGGTGGTGGTTTCTGAGTTTGGAGGTGGCGCAAAACAGGGCTTGCACGGCGAAAAAAACGAACGCTGGACAGAAGAATATCTGGAATATTTGTATGCTCAAAACCTAAAAATGATTGATGAAATTCCAAATATTAGCGGATTAAGTCCGTGGATTTTGGTGGATTTTCGTTCACCAAGAAGGTTGCTTCCAGGAATTCAGGATGGTTACAACCGAAAAGGATTGATTTCAAATGACGGCAATAAAAAGAAAGCATTTTTTGTGTTGAAGGAATTTTATAACCAAAAATCCAAACAGCATTAAATACTTATCTCCATAAATTTAATGCCCAATTCTTTTTGAATTTCGTGAATTCTTTGCACTTCATTAGGAACAATTAAGGCGATTGAAAATCCGGTTTTTCCCGCTCTTGCGGTTCTTCCACTTCTGTGTGTGTAATATTCCAATTGCTCAGGAAGCTGGTGATGAATGATGAACGCCAAATTGTCAACATCAATTCCTCGTGCAGAAACATCAGTAGAAATTAAAACTTGCAGACTTCCATTTTTAAAGGCACGCATCACTTTATCGCGCTCTTTTTGTTGCATATCGCCTTCCAAGGCTTCCACAGAAAACCCTTCTTCTTTTAAAAGTGCGGTTAAATTTTGTACGCCAG
>PHDE01000033.1 GCA_002842505.1 Bacteroidetes bacterium HGW-Bacteroidetes-3
TTCAATAATAAATGGAATATCTCTATTTAAGTTACACCCGCCGCCAATTTTTTTCCAAAATGGGTTGAGGATATTTTGCCATCGCACTATTTCTTTATCGGGTGCTTTTCCATGTTCACAAAATAGCAGTTTTCCATCTTTTTTAAGAACCCTTTTTATTTCATCAAAGCCTTTATCGGTATCTTGAATGGTGCACAGCGCATACGTAATTACCACCGTATCAAAACTATTGTTGCTGGCCGGAATATTTTCGGAGAAAGCCTCCATAAAATCGAATTCAAAACCTAAAGTATTGGTGTCAAAACTGTTTTTCTTCCAAAGATCTAAGGAAGGATCAATTGCCGTTAGGTGATTCACTTTCCTTTTATCGTAGAAAGGCAAATTTAACCCGGAGCCAATGCCAATTTCCAAAACATTGCCACTTGCAAGCGGTATGATTTTTTCTCGTTGCATCATACTGGATTTTTGTTTGCAAGCCCAGTTTATGGCATTTGGCAGCACATATTTATCGTAAAGGCCCATAGTAATAACGTTTTTGTGTTGCTAATTTTTCATAGCCTAAAAAAATATTTCCCTACTTATTTAATAAGGCATTCCAACCCTGAGCCGTTAATTTAATTTGCTGTCCGGCTCGCGTCACTAAATTTACGCTGTTACTTTCATCGGTAATATGCCCAATAACGGTTAAATGCGGATTCCCTTTAATTTTTGGAAAAGCATCTTGGGAAATGGTGAACAACAATTCGTAATCTTCTCCGCCGCTTAAAGCAATGGTGGTGCTATTTAAATCGAATTCTTCGCAGGTTGAAATCACTTGGGGATCCAAAGGAATTTTTTCCTCATATAAATTACACCCAACGTTGGATTGCGTGCAAATATGCAATATTTCAGAAGAAAGTCCGTCGGATATATCGATCATCGCCGTTGGTTTCACCTTCAATGCAGCCAACAATTCCACCATATCTTTTCTGGCTTCAGGCTTCAATTGTTTTTCAATTAAATAAGTATAATTGGTCAAATCGGGTTGCGAATTCGGGTTCACTTCAAAAACCCTTTTTTCGCGTTCCAGCACCTGCAAACCCAAATATGCCGCGCCTAAATCGCCGGTAACCACCAACAAATCGTTTGGTTTTGCGGTATTTCTGTATACAATATCTTCTTTTTTTGCTTCGCCAATGGCGGTAATGCTTATCAGCAAACCCTTTGTTGAAGAAGTCGTGTCGCCACCAACCAAATCCACGCCATAAGTTTTACAAGCCAAATGAATTCCTTCATACAATTCTTCCACAGCTTCCAAAGTAAAACGATTAGAAACGGCAATTGAAACCGTAATTTGAGTGGCAATTCCGTTCATCGCGTAAATATCGGAAACGTTCACCACAACCGCTTTGTAGCCCAAATGTTTCAAAGGCATATAACTTAAATCGAAATGCACGCCTTCCACCAATAAATCGGTGGTCACTAAAATACTTTTATCTTTTATTTCTAAAACTGCCGCATCATCACCCACGCCTTTTATGGTGCTTTTATGCTGAATGCCGAAGTTTTGGGTTAAGTGTTTTATCAGTCCGAATTCTCCCAATTCGGCCAAGCTTGTGCGCGTTTCGTTTTTATCTTCTATCATTCGGCAAAGATAAATGTTTATAGGCAACAACTATGGCACTATTAATTTTATTCATATCAAAAAAGTTTTCAAAACCGTTTTTTGTCCTTATATTTGCGCTTATTTAGAATTAATCTATATAAGCAATATGATAAAAGTTTCAGACATCGCAAAAAAGAAAGTTATTGAGCTTATGAACGACGACGGTTTTAACCCAGAAAAAGACTATGTTAGAGTTGGGGTGAAGAGCGGCGGTTGTTCCGGACTTTCTTATGACCTAAAATTTGACAAGGAACAAGTTGAAGGCGACAAGGTTTTTGAAGACAATGGCGTAAAAATTATTGTTGATAAAAAAAGCTTTTTGTACCTTGTAGGCACAACTTTGGAGTATTCAGGCGGATTAAAAGGGACCGGGTTTGTGTTTAAAAATCCGAATGCACAACGAACTTGTGGCTGTGGAGAATCATTTTCACTTTAGTGAAAAACTATTCAAAAATTGAAAAATTGAAAAATTAAAAAAAATTAAATGAAGAAGTTTGAAGATTTAGAAGTTTATAAAAAAGCATTTGATTTTTCTATTGCGATTTATAAACTAACAAGTTCTAAAACTTTTGATTTAAACATAAAAAACCAAATTCAAAGGGCATCTTTATCAATTACGTTAAATATTGCAGAAGGCTTTGAATTACAATCGAACAAGCAATTTGTTAGGTTTTTGTATATTTCAAAAGGTTCCAGTGGCGAAGTAAGAAGCTTATTGAGAATTTGCGAAAAATTAAATTTTATAAATAAAAACACTGTTGAAGAATTAATTATTGAAAGTGAGGATATTTCTAAACAATTATCAAAATTCATTAGTTATTTAAAAAGCAGCAACATTGATTAAATATTTTTTTATGATTGATTTTTTAATCTTTAAATTTTTTAATCTTTAAATAATAAATAATGAGCAAATTTACTGAAGACGATTTAAAAAAGGAACTTGAAACCAAGGAGTACGAATACGGTTTTTATACAGCTATTGAATCCGATAAGTTTCCTGTAGGTTTAAATGAAGACGTGGTGATTGCCATTTCCAAAAAGAAAAACGAACCTGCCTGGATGACTGAATGGCGCTTGGATGCTTTCCGTATTTGGAAAGAAATGACCGAACCTGAATGGGCAAATGTGCATTATGTAAAACCTTCGTTTCAAGAAATCAGCTATTATTCTGCACCAAAACAAAAAAAGAAATTAGACAGTTTGGATGAAGTTGATCCGGAATTGCTGAAAACTTTCGAAAAATTGGGGATTTCCATAGGCGAACAAAAACGACTTTCCAATGTGGCGGTTGATATTGTGATGGACTCGGTTTCTGTGGCAACAACCTTTAAAAAAACATTGAATGAAAGAGGCATTATTTTCTGTCCGATTTCTGAAGCCATTCAAAATCATCCTGAACTGGTTAAAAAATATATGGGAAGCATTGTTCCCAAAACCGATAATTTTTACGCGGCATTAAACTCCGCAGTTTTTTCTGACGGTTCGTTTTGTTATATCCCAAAAGGCGTTACTTGTCCGATGGAATTGTCAACCTATTTCAGAATAAACGAAGGCGGAACCGGACAATTTGAACGCACTTTGCTAATTGCTGATGAAGGCAGTTATGTGAGTTATTTGGAAGGCTGTACGGCACCGGCACGTGATGAAAATCAGTTGCACGCCGCTGTTGTGGAATTGATTGCTTTAGACGATGCCGAAATAAAATATTCCACCGTGCAAAACTGGTTTCCTGGCGATAAAGATGGAAAAGGCGGAGTTTATAATTTTGTGACCAAACGTGGTTTGTGCGAAAAAAACGCAAAAATTTCCTGGACACAAGTGGAAACCGGAAGTGCCATTACTTGGAAATATCCAAGTTGCATTTTGAAAGGCGACAACTCTGTGGGTGAATTTTATTCCATTGCTGTGACCAATAATTTTCAGCAGGCAGATACCGGCACAAAAATGATTCATTTGGGAAACAACACAAAAAGTACCATAATATCAAAAGGAATTTCCGCAGGACATTCGCATAACTCTTACAGAGGTTTGGTGCAAATAAGTCCGAGAGCAAATAACGCCAGAAATTTCTCTCAATGCGATTCCTTATTAATGGGCGACAAATGTGGCGCACATACTTTTCCATATATTGAAGTAAAAAATAAATCTGCCCAAATAGAACACGAAGCTACCACAAGTAAAATCGGGGAAGATCAATTGTTTTACTGCAACCAACGCGGCATCAATACCGAAAAAGCGATTGCGTTAATTGTAAACGGATTTGGGAAAGACGTGCTTAACAAGTTACCTATGGAATTTGCGGTGGAAGCCCAAAAATTATTGGAAATTAGTTTGGAAGGATCAGTAGGGTAAGCCCCCTAACCCCCGAAGGGGGAACTTTTAGAATGTTGAAGAATTACTTGAGCAAATAAGTAATATTTCAAGAATAGTCAATAAAATAATTATAACATCAAAACAAAAATAATAAGATAAATTGAAAGTTTGAGGATATTAAAAATCTCTATTTAGTTGTTTTTTTTTCAATTTTCAAATTTTCAAATTTTACAAATTTTCAAATTAATTATGTTAAAAATAAATAATTTACACGCCAATATCAATGGCAAAGAGATTTTAAAAGGAATAAATCTCGAAATAAAAGCAGGTGAAGTTCACGCGATTATGGGACCAAACGGTTCAGGAAAAAGCACGCTCGCCTCTGTTATTGCAGGAAAAGAAGATTTTGAGGTTACTGAAGGTTCTGTAGTGTTAAATGGAGAAGATTTGGCCGATTTCGCTCCTGAAGTGAGAGCGCACAAAGGCGTCTTTTTATCTTTTCAATATCCTATTGAAATTCCTGGTGTAACCGTTACAAACTTTATAAAAACAGCCATTAACGAAACGCGTAAAGCCAAAGGAATGGAAGAATTGCCTGCAAAAGAAATGTTGCAATTGATTCGTGAAAAAGCAGATTTATTGGAAATTGACCGTAAATTTTTGTCGCGTTCCTTAAATGAAGGGTTTTCCGGAGGCGAGAAAAAAAGAAATGAAATATTTCAAATGGCGATGTTGGAACCTCAATTGGCAATATTGGACGAAACCGATTCAGGTTTGGACATTGACGCCTTAAAAGTTGTGGCAAATGGCGTTAACAAACTTAAAAGCGAAAAAAATGCCGTTTTGTTAATTACGCATTACCAACGTTTGCTGGATTATATCGTTCCTGATTTTGTGCACGTATTGTACAATGGAAAAATAGTGAAATCGGGCGGAAAAGAGTTGGCCTACGAGCTTGAAGAAAAAGGTTACGACTGGTTAAAATAAATACTAAAAAGTAAGCAGTTGCAGTAGGCAGTTAATGACTGAAAACTGAAAACTGATACTGAATACTAGAAAAAAAATGGAATTAAAAGAAAAATTAGTTTCTTCATTTTTGGCTTTTGAAAATAGAGGCAATATCGACTTGGATTCAACGGTTCACGCCATTCGTTTAAAGGCCATTCAAAATTTTGAAAAAGAAGGCTTTCCAACGAAAAAAGATGAAGAATGGAAATATACAAGCCTAAAACCGATACTTAAAGAAGATTTTATCCTTTTTCCCAATCTTGAAAAATCGGTTGACTATAAAAATATAAAGGATTATTTAATCAATGATATTGATTCTTATACCTTAATTTTTGTTGATGGGGAATTCAATTCATTTTTGTCAGAAACTACCCACGACGATTGCGATGTTTGCGTGTTGTCATCAGCATTGGTAAGACCAAAGTATAAAATGATCGTCGACAATTATTTGAATACCATTGCCAATAAAAACAATAGTTTGTCGGAATTAAACACCGCTTTTGTTAAAGAAGGCGCTTTTATCAATATTCCAAAAAACACGATTGTTCCCAAACCTATTCAAATCATTAATTTTTCGACTGGAAGTGAAAAAGAAGTTTTACTTCAGCCAAGAAATTTAATTGTTGTGGGCGAAAATTCGTATGTTCAAATTATTGAACGCCACCAAAATTTATCTGAAAACACCACGCTTACGAATTCAGTAACCGAAATTTTCCTTCATAAAAGAGCCATTGTTGATTACTATAAAATTCAAAATGACACCAATGAATCTTCTTTAATCGACAGCACTTTTATCTCGCAAAAACAACAAAGTGTGGCTTCGGTAAATACGTTTTCATTTGGCGGAAAAATGACCAGAAACAATCTGGAATTCTATCACGAAGGAGAACATATCACATCCAACCTAAATGGAATTTCTATTTTAAATGAAAAACAACACGTTGACAATCACACACTTGTAAATCATAAATTCCCAAATTGTGAAAGTCACGAATTGTACAAAGGCATTTATGCCGATAAATCGGTTGGCGTTTTTAACGGGAAAGTAATTGTAAGGCAAGATGCCCAAAAAACAAACGCTTTTCAACAAAACAATTCCATTTTAATTGATGATGGCGCAACCATAAATTCAAAACCGCAACTGGAAATTTTTGCCGATGACGTTAAATGTTCCCACGGATGCACTATCGGACAATTGGATGAAAGTGCTTTGTTTTATATGCAATCGAGAGGAATTCCGGTTAAAGAAGCAAAAGCTTTATTGTTGTACGCCTTTGGAAATGATGTGGTTGAAAAAATTAAAATTCCGCAGTTAAAAACTTTGATTTCTAAGTTCATTGCCAAAAAATTAAATGTGCAATTGGGATTTGAGCTTTAAAATCTTACTTTATAAAAAAACCAAAAAAGCCGCAATCAGCGGCTTTTTCTTATTTTTTATTTTATGGCGTCTAAAACTTCGCTTAAAAAAGTATCCACATCAAAATCAGGGTTTTCGGCCAAACCAAACCTCACAATTACCAAGTCTCGTGAAGGAATGATAAACACGTGCTGACCTTGATAGCCATTGCAAGAAAACAAATCTTTAGGCACATTTGGATATTTTCCGCCGGCGTTTAGCCAAAAATGCGCGCCATATTCACCATTGGAACCGTTTGTGGGCGTTGCGGCATATTTTACCCAAGACTCATTCAATATTTGTTCGCCGTTCCAATTTCCATTGTGCAAATACAACAAACCAAATTTTGCCCAATCGCGCGCCGTTGCCCAACTGTAAGAAGAACCTACATAATTTCCGGCCAAATCGGTTTCAATTACCATAGAATTCATCCCAATTTTATCAATGAGTTCCGCATACCAAAAATCAAGATATTCTTGGTGTGTTTTAAATTGATTTCTAATGAATCCCGACAATAAATTTGTGGTTCCTGAAGAATAATTCCAACTGTTGTTTGGTTGTCCTTTTAGTGATTTATATAGCTGGGGTTTGGTCATATCAGCTTCTAAGAACAACATTTTAGTAACATCGGAAATGGTGTTGTAATCTTCCACCCATTCCAATCCGCTGTTCATTTGCAATAAATTATTCAACGTAATTTTTGAGCGATTGTCATTTCCCCATTCCTTGAACAACATGTTTTGGTTTAGTGAAATCTTTCCTTGTTTTTCAAGTACACCCAAAACGGCGCTGGAGATGCTTTTGGTCATAGACCAGCCCAACAGTTTGGTTTCCCTAGAAAATCCCTGTGCATATTTTTCGGCAATAACTTGGTCTTTATAAAGAACAACTACCGCCCTGGTTCTTTTTACCTCTTCATAACCTTCGCAATCAAAGGCATTTTCCACGGCCATTTTAAGTAATTTTTCATCAACATTGCTGAAAAGCGTGTCTTTTTCAGGTGAATTTCCATAAGGGTAAGGTAAACTGCTTTGAGAAATTTTTCGGTTTGGTTTGAAAAAACTTGATTTTTCTATGGTTGATTTTTCAGGCAACAGCACACAGCCAATACCTTCTTTATAAACAGCTTTTCTTTTTTTTAAGCCAAAAACCGTTGAAGTAACCGACTTTTCCTCTAAATTAATTTCATTATTGGCGTAATTAACCAAATCAATATCATTATCGCCCGCTTCAATGGACTCTAAATCCCTTCCTGCTTCAAAAGTGCATGAGCAAACGCTTTTTGCCGAAAAACCGGTAATGATATCCAATCGTGGATAGTTGACGTAAACTACATAAACAAGCGCTAGAACAAGAAGTGACAGAAGGTATTTAACTATTTTTTTCATGATAAATTTGGCTTAAAATATTCCATAAAAATAACATTTATTTTGTTAATTCAAAAAAAGGCATTACATTTGTCAACCGTTTGGTTAAACTAAATAGTTAATATATGGAAACAACAAAGAGCAACACAACAGAATCCGCAATTTTGGATGCCGCAAAAGGAATATTTGAGCGTAAAGGCATGGCGGCCGCAAGGATGCAGGAAATCGCTGATGAGGCCGGCATCAATAAATCTATGCTCCATTATTATTACAGAAGCAAACAATTGCTTTTTGAGGCGGTTTTTAAAAGCGCGTTTTCCATGTTGGCGCCCCAGTTAAATGAGATCATCAATGCCGATACCTCTATTTTTGAAAAAATAAGTAACTTCAGCAGTAATTATATTTCGTTTGTATTGAAACATCCATATCTCCCAAACTTTATCATTCAGGAGTTGAACAGAAATCCGGACTTTGTAAAAAAATTAGTTGCTGAAAAAAATTTCCCAAACATCTCAAAATTCAAACAACAGGTGGATGAAAAAGTTAAAGAAGGAGTTATCAGACCCATAAAAGCGGAACAATTATTCGTTAACATTATGTCTTTAAATATATTCCCCTTTATTGGCGCCCCTTTATTAAAAGGATTTGTAAATGTTAATGACGAAACCTATAAACAGTTAATGGAAGACCGAAAAACAGAAGTTGCCGATTTTATCATAAATTCAATAAAACTTAAATAGATGAAACGCCTACAACAAAATTATCTTACAGAAAAAAGAAAGATGCTAGGCGTTTCATTTGACAAAAAAACAATAGAAAATAACAAATAAAACGAGCATAACAAATTCTGATACATAAAGTAATGATTAATGGCGAACAGTCCCGAATTTTCGGGATTACCGCTAAAAAATAAAATTTAAACAGATGAAAAAAATAACCACCCTCATAGTATTATTTCTGACACTTAGCGTTTTTGCGCAAGAAAAACTAAGTTTAGAAGAATGCTACACATTAGTAGACAAAAACTACCCTCTAGCAAAACAAAATAATCTATTGGCAAAACAAAATGCTTTTGATTTAGAAGTCATTAAAACCAGTAAACTTCCCAAGTTAGATTTCGCGTCACAGGCAACCTACCAATCTGCTGTCATAGAACTGCCGATTAGTTTACCCGATGCAACAATTACACCCCCTAACAAAGACCAATATCAAGCAACTGTTAACGTAAATCAATTAATTTATGATGGTGGATTGACAAATGCAACGCTTGAAGAAAAAACAGCTTCTTTAAAAACCGGGCAAAAACAAGTTGAAGTAAATTTGTATCAACTAAAAGAAAAGGTAAACAATCTCTATTTTTCAATCTTGCTATTACAGGAAAAAAGAGCATTATTGGTTGCCAAGAAAAAAGAATTGCAAACCACATTAAAAGAGGTAAAAGCTGGCGTAAAATTTGGGACATTGCTTCCTAATTCCGATAGTGTTTTAGAGGCAGAATTACTTAAAATAGAACAGCAATTTATTGAGCTGGATAAAGACAAAATCAGCAATATTAAATCCCTTTCCCAGTTGACAGGAGAAAATATTTCAACAACTATTATTTTGGAAAATCCTGAAATTTCAATTAACCTCGAAACTGAAATCAGTCGTCCTGAATTGGATTTGTTTCAATTGCAAAAAAATCAAATTGAAGCCTCAGAACAATTGATAGCGAAAAAAAATAGTCCAAAACTTTCCGGGTTTGCAACTGGGGGATATGGCAACCCAGGATTGAATATGCTTGACAATTCTTTCCAAACTTATTATATGGCCGGCTTAAAACTAAATTGGAAGGTGTTCGATTGGAATTCAACCAAAAAACAACGAAAATCATTGCAGGTTAATAAAGAAATTATAGACAATGAGCAAGAAGTTTTTGAGCTTAATACCTCTATTGAACTAACAAAACACCAATCGGAAATAAGCAAAATTTCAGAAATAATAGCATCAGACAAGGATATTATAAGTCTGAGACAGAAAATTTTGGAAACTTCAAGTTCGCAATTAAAAAACGGCGTTATAACAGCCTCAGCCTATATTACAGAATTAACCAATCTTTATGAAGCAGAAAATAACCTAAAAACTCATAACACACAACTATCATACGCTAAAGCAAATTATAACACCACTAAAGGAACTAAAAATTAATATTTATGAAAATCACTAAAAACATATTCGGATTATTTCTAATTGGAAGTATTCTTGTAGGCTGCAAAAACAACGAAAAGGCTGACGGCTACGGAAATTTTGAAGCTACGGAAATAACAATTTCCGCAGAAAACAGCGGGAAATTAATTCAGTTCACTGTTGAAGAAGGACAAAATTTAGAAAAAGGCGCTTATGTGGGATTTATAGACACTATTCCATTGAGCTTAAAAAGAGATCAGTTGTTGGCTTCCAAAACTATTATTTATTCAAAATCTAACAGTGTACTGTCTCAAATAAATGTGCTTAACGCCCAATTAAAAACTGCTGCAATCAACAAAAACAGAACTGAAAATTTAATTAGGGAAAATGCGGGAACCCAAAAACAATTGGATGACATTAATGGGGAAATTAATGTAATCCAAAAACAAATTAAAAGCGTTGAAAGCCAGAATTCACCTATTATTGATGAACTTAAAAGCATTGATGTACAGTTGAAACAAGTTGAAGATTTAATTCAAAAAAGCTATATTATAAACCCAATAAATGGCACTGTTCTAACAGAATATGCAGAGCCTAATGAAATCACATCTTTTGGGAAACCCCTATACAAAATTGCCGATTTAAATACCATGCAATTAAGAGTTTACGTGAGTGAATCACAACTTTCAAGCATAAAAATAGGGCAAGATGTTACTGTAAAAGTTGATGATAAAAAAGATATGAAATCCTATAAAGGAATGATTACTTGGATAGCATCTGTCGCAGAATTTACACCTAAAATTATTCAAACCAAAGAAGAACGCGTCAATTTGGTGTATGCGGTAAAAATTGATGTGATAAACGATGGGGGCTTAAAAATTGGAATGCCAGCAGAGATGTTCCTGTCCCCAGCCTCCCGTTCTAAAATCGGGACAGGCTTTTCCAAAGGAAAGGGAGTACAAAATTGATTAATATGACTATTCTAGATTTTAACAAAAACAAAAAAAGTCCTTCCCCTAGGGAAGGATTTAGGATGGGAATAGCGGCAATACTTGCCTTATTTATAGGCGGAATGTCTGTTGTAGCAGGCTCAAAAGTGCTGTTGGGGATTGATGTGAAAGATTATACAGTTCTCAATTGGCTGGTAATTTACAATGTCATATTTGGCGTTATTTCAATGGTGGCGGCTTACCTGATTTGGAAAAAAAAGTCATTTGCCAAAAAAGCAATTGTATTCGTGCTTGCTGCGCATACTTTTGTGGCACTAAACCTATACTTTTTTAGTGAAACCGTTGCTTCGGAAAGCTTAAAAGCTATGAGTTTCAGAATTAGCATTTGGATTGTAATTTATCTATTAACCTTTAAAAAATTTAACCAAAAACCATTAAATTAAACAAAAATGAAAAAAGTAACCGTTTTAATCCTAGCCATTTTGGCAACCATTTTAGTTGTTTCTTGCAACCAAAACAAAAAACAGCAAACTACTGAACCTGTTCAAACAGTTGAAGAATCTCACGAAAGTGAAGCCGTTTTAAAATTAAATAACGGGGATTTATGGATGGCAAATGCTGAAACCACGGAAGGAATCCAAAAAATGAACCAGTTTGTCGCCAATTTCACCGATATGGAAAATATGGAGGCGTATCCTGAGCTTAAATCAAAATTGGAAGCAGAATTTGGAACTATTATATCCAAATGCACCATGACTGGTGAAGCGCACGACCAATTGCACACATATCTTTTGCCGATGAAACTTTTATTTAAGGATTTGGCGGCTGAAGACATCGCTACCCGTAAATTAAGCCTGGAAAAATTGACCAAACATTTGTCGGAATATTCAGCCTATTTCAAATAAAATTCTAAAAATGAGTATTTCCGTAAAAAATATCAGCAAATCCTTTAAAACTGTTAATGCCGTAAAGGATGTTTCTTTTGAAGTTAAAGAAGGAGAATTGTTTGGGTTAATTGGCCCAGACGGTGCCGGTAAAACTACAATTTTTAGAATCCTTACCACTTTATTGTTTGCCGACAAAGGAACAGCAACAGTTGCTGGCTTTGATGTGATAGAAGACTATAAAGAAATAAGAAATAATGTAGGCTATATGCCTGGTCGCTTTTCCTTATACCAAGATTTAACAGTAGAAGAGAATTTAACTTTTTTCGCGACTATTTTTGGAACAACCATCGAAGAAAACTACGATTTAATCAAGGATATTTACGTTCAAATTGAGCCTTTTAAAAAACGTAGGGCCGGACAATTATCAGGAGGAATGAAACAAAAATTGGCTTTATCCTGTGCCTTAATCCACAAACCCAAAGTCCTATTTTTAGATGAGCCAACCACAGGTGTTGACCCGGTTTCAAGAAAAGAATTTTGGGAAATGCTCAAACGCCTGCAACAAAAAGGCATTACCATATTAGTGTCTACACCCTATATGGACGAAGCCGCATTATGCGACAGAATAGCTTTAATTCAGGATGGCAAAATATTACAAATAGATGACCCCCAAGAAATTGTAAAGCATTTTCCGACAACGATCTATGATATAAAAGCAGACAATATTTATAAACTGCTGCTGGCTTTAAAAGAGTACAAACATAGTTATAGCGTTTATCCTTTTGGTGAATTTGTGCATTATACCGACAAAAGAGATGCTATTGACACTAAAGAGCTTACCCTGTTTCTAAAAGACAAAGGATTAAATAACATTATTATTCAGCCAACAGAGACTACTATTGAAGACACCTTTATGGAGTTGGCAAAATAAATGTAACCTCCAAACAGGTTTCAAAACCTGCTTGACATAAATTAAAACAATGAAAGACACTAATGTAATACAAGTTGAGAATTTAACAAAAAAATTTGGTGATTTCACAGCTGTAAACGCTATTACTTTTGAAGTAAAAAAAGGTGAGATATTCGGTTTTCTTGGTGCGAATGGCGCAGGTAAAACTACTGCCATGAAAATGCTTATCGGTATTTCAAAGCCTACTTCCGGAAATGCAAAAGTAGCCGATTTTGACGTTTTTACGAATTCTGAGGACATTAAGAAAAACATTGGTTATATGAGCCAGAAATTTGCTTTATATGACGATTTAACTGTGAAAGAGAATATCACGTTTTTTGGAGGAATTTACGGTTTGTCTCGCAAGAAAATTGAAGAAAAAAGATGTCTGCTAGTAGAAGAATTAGGCTTGCATAACATTGTGAATGAGCTGGTTGGATCTTTGCCGTTGGGATGGAAACAGAAAATATCCTTTTCTGTAGCTTTATTGCACGAACCAAAAATTGTTTTTTTAGATGAGCCAACAGGAGGTGTTGACCCCATTACCAGACGACAGTTTTGGGAAATGATCTATAAAGCGTCCAACAACGGAACTACCGTTTTTGTGACCACCCATTATATGGATGAAGCTGAATATTGCGATCGCGTTTCAATTATGGTCGAAGGCAAAATTGAAGCCTTAGACACCCCAAAAAAACTAAAGGAACAGTTTAAAGTAAATTCAATGAATGACGTGTTTTTAAAATTGGCACGAAATATTGAGTAAAAAATAAAGATAAAATAATAATTGAAATGTCATTGCGAACGTAACATAGTGAAGTGTGGCAATCCCAAGTTTGAAAAGTGAGATTGCCACCCCATTTCACTCCTCAAGATAACAATATAAGTATATGAAACGATTTATTGGATTTATTAAAAAAGAATTTTACCATATTTTTAGGGATAAACGATCGCTGTTTATCCTTTTTGGGATGCCTATTGCTCAAGTAATGCTCTTTGGATTTGCCATTACCAATGAAATTAACAATGTTGATATTGCTTTTTTCGACAAATCCAAGGACGCAACCACGCAAGAGATTATCAATAAAATTTCAGCGTCAAAATATTTTACCAATAAGCAAATGATTTCCAATGATGCCGAAATTGAATCGGTTTTTAAAAAAGGAAACATAAAAGCAGTTTTGGTTTTTGATAGGGATTTCAGTGAGAAATTAACAAAAGAAAACAAGACATCCGTTCAAATAATCACAGATGCAACAGACCCAAATACCGCAAACACCATTAACAATTATCTTAGTTCGATTTTACAAAATTACCAGCAGGTAATTAATAAGCAAATGAAGGTTCCCTTTCAAATAAATCCTGAAACTCGCCTAGTTTACAATCCAGAATTGAAAAGTGTTTTTACATTTGTTCCTGGAGTTATGACGGTTATTTTAATGTTGGTTTCAGCAATGATGACTTCAATTTCCATAACGCGTGAAAAAGAATTAGGCACTATGGAAATATTGTTGGTATCCCCCATAAAACCATTTCAAGTAATCCTGGGGAAAGTATTTCCTTACATATTCTTATCGGTAATAAATGCAGTGGTGATTGTTTTACTGAGTATTTTCATATTTAAAATGCCGGTTGAGGGAAGCTTGTTTTTACTTGGATTTGAAAGTGTGTTATTCATTATAAATGCATTGTCGTTAGGGATTTTAATTTCTACCGTATCCTCCACCCAACAAACCGCTATGATGATATCTTTAATGGGCTTGATGCTTCCGGTTATTTTATTGTCGGGATTCATTTTTCCTATTGCCAGTATGCCTTTGCCATTACAAATAATTAGCAATATCATACCTGCAAAATGGTTTATCATTATTATAAAAGCAATTATGCTTAAAGGCGTTGGGTTAACTTTTATTTGGAAGGAAACATTAATTCTAGTTGCGATGACATTGTTTTTTATAGCTATAAGCATTAAAAAATATAAAATTAGGTTGGAGTAGAAAAATTAAAAATTGAGGTTGAAAAATTGAGATTGAAAAATTTAGAATTTCTTGATACTTGATACCAAATACCAGATACTAAAGAATAAAAAATGAATACAATTCTATACATCATTCAAAAAGAATTCAGGCAAATTTTTAGAAATAAAGGAATGCTTCCCATTATCTTTATTTTGCCTTTGTTGCAGTTATTGATTTTATCCAATGCAGCGACATTTGAAATCAAAAACATAAAATTCTCTTATATAGATAACGACAAAACTTCCCTCTCAAGGGTATTAATAGAAAAATTTGACGCTTCTACCTACTTTCATGTAATGACTGATTTTCCCTCAATTAAGGCGGCAAATGTCGCCATGTCTAAAGGTGAAGTAGATGTTATTTTAGAAATTCCACGCAATTTTGAACGCGATTTATCAAATCAAAAAGACACAGACCTTTCCATAACAATTAATGCAATTGACGGAGCGGCGGCGGGAGTGCAAAGCGTATATATCAACCAAATTGTGCAGAGCTTTAATAAAAAGGTTAAGGTGTCATTATTGCCCCCGTCTGATGCAATAAACATTCCCAAAGATATTGTGACCATTCCTTCATTTTGGTACAATAATACATTAAACTATAAAACATTTATGGTTCCTGGCATATTGGTTTTGCTGGTTACTATGATTACCCTGTTTTTATCGGGGATGAATATTGTTCGCGAAAAAGAAATTGGCACTTTAGAGCAAATGAATGTAACACCCATAAAAAAATACCAGTTTATCATTGGTAAATTATTTCCGTTTTGGATTATAGGATTCGTTTTATTAACCATAGGGCTTATTATAGCAAAAGTTGTTTTTAACACGCCTATGATAGGAAGCCTTGGGTTGATTTATTTTTATACGGCTATTTATCTTCTGGTTATTTTAGGAATGGGATTATTTATCTCAAATTTTACCGACACACAACAGCAAGCCATGTTTATTGCCTGGTTTTTTATCGTAATTTTTATTTTAATGAGTGGGCTTTTTACACCTATTGAAAGTATGCCATATTGGGCGCAAATATTAACCGAATTTAATCCCATAAAATACTTTGTGGAAATCATGAGAATGGTGATGCTTAAAGGATCAAGTTTTATAGATATTTTGCCCCTGCTTATAAAAACAATTATTTATGCCGTTATCATGAATGGATTAGCGGTTTGGAGTTATAAGAAAACCAATTAATGTTTAAATAAGTATGCATTATGGAAACCAAGAAGAAATACGTACTGTCAAAAAACGAATCCTTATTTGTTAGAGGGCCTTTATCCCGATTTAAGGAATTGCTGTTTTCATTTAAAGTGCAATACAATTTTATAGGCGCTTTTCGTAAAATGCACTTTGTTGGCCCTTGTGTCACTGTTTTTGGTTCGGCCCGTTTTACGAAAGATTCAGCACATTATAAAAATGCGGAAAAAATAGGCGCAGCGTTGGCAAAACTCGGTTTTACCGTAATGACGGGAGGAGGACCAGGAATTATGGAAGCTGCAAACAAAGGAGCTTATGAAGCCGGAGGATATTCCGTAGGCTGTAATATTATTCTTCCTTTTGAACAAAAACCTAACCCTTATCTCCACAAATGGATTGATATCCCCTATTTTTTTGTGCGAAAAGTTATGTTAATTAAATATTCGTATGCTTTTGTGGTAATGCCTGGAGGTATGGGAACTTTAGATGAGTTATTTGAAGCGCTCACCTTAATACAAACCAAAGTAATTAAAGACTTCCCTATCGTAATTTTTGACTCGGAATATCATAAAGAGCTATGTCACCATATTCAAATAATGGCAAAAAATGAAAGCATAAATGCGGAAGATATGAAATTACTGTTTGTGACAGATTCCGTTGAAGATTTAATGACACATATTGAAACTTACTCCATTAAAAAATTTGGTTTAGTTAGAAAACAATATAAACCTAAATGGTGGTTTAGCGAAAAAAAACAAACAAATCCAAAAATAAATCAAAATGATTAAAAAGAACTTGTTTACCAACATTGCGGCAATTGTTTTAATTGCCTTTGCATTGCTTACATTATTCCTAAGCAGTTCAGTAATATTTGATTGGTTTGGCATACGCGCAAAAGAAGGTAATTATGTTTTACTGGTGGTTTGGGCAAATTTTATAAGCAGTATCCTCTATTTGTTTGCCGCTTACGGATTCATAAAATTAAAAACTTGGACATTTGAACTTTTAAGCACCTCGGTTGTAATTCTAATAATAGGATTCTTCGGTTTATATGCCCAAATTTTTGCCGGAGAACTCTATGAAACAAAAACCATTGGCGCCATGTTGTTTAGAATTGCCGTAACATTTGCTTTTACCGTATTCGCATACCTAAAATTTAAAAAATGAAAAACATAATTAAAAAAACAGCCGCGCTATTAATCATATTAACAATGGTGTCTTTTAATAAATCGACGACTGAAGAAACCTGTTCATTAACCGTAAAAGCAGAAGGGTTTCGAAATTCTAAAGGAGAGGTCCTGTTCGCATTATATAACAAAGACGGTTCAATTCCCGACGAAAAATATGAAAATTATTTTAAAAAAGGAATTTCGCAAATTGAGAAAAATGGCACTGCATCTTTTACCTTCACAAATTTACCCAAAGGAAATTATGCCGTAAATATTTTACATGACGAAAACAAAAACGGCAAAATAGACAAAAAATTTATGTTGCCCATGCCAAGTGAAGGTGTTGGATTTTCAAATTATGAATCCATAGGGCTGTCAAATCGCCCAAAATTTTCCAAGGCAAGTTTTGAGGTGAATTCTAATATGGAAAAAAGTATAAAAATTATTTACATGTAATGAAAATAAATAGCTGCCTATTGGTTTTTATTGGTTTTATTTCGAACCTTGCTCTTGCGCAAACGAGTGTAGATGCCACATCGATTCTTAATCTGGATAAAATGGCACAGATTAATCAAGGCGATAGCTATGTTACGTTTCCTTTTGATTTTGGAAATATAGAACCGCTTATGTTTGAGGCAAATGTAAGTCCCAGTTTTAAAATTAGAGAACGTAAGGATTCTAGATTAATGGGTGTGCTTACTGGCCAAATTATTATTAGGATGTATGATGAAACATCATATCCTGTAAGAACACCCAGCTATATACCACAAATAACATTTTATTTTTTAACTGGAAACAAACAAGCCTCAAAGAAACTGACTTTGTTTGGTCGATTTGGACATCATTCAAACGGTCAAGATGGAACTTTCTATAACGAAGATGGAGCTATAAATTTGATGACTGGAAATTTTGCCACTAATTTTGTTGAATTTGGCCTTATCAAATCATCTTATAGCAATCATTTAAATGCTTTTAAATTTTTTAAAAGTTCTGTTGAAATGCATCCAAAAAGCTGGATGCTTGATGAAATGCAAGGGAAATATAGCGGATTGCGTTGGCACAATACTTTTATAGCCTATAAACTTCCTGTGGATGGTGATTTTAATAAAAGCAGAAAGGCAAATTTTTCATTAAAGGCAGAAACTACCTTGATGTTAGATAATGTAAATAATCAAGAAACCTTTGATATAAAACGGTTAAATGCTAGCCTAACTTTTTATTATCATCCAAAATTTTTGGAAGACATTGGGTTGTTTGTCCAATTTTATCATGGCATGGATTATTACAATATTTACTTTAATCATCAAATTGATACCATTCGTTTTGGTTTAATGACCGAAATTTTGAGATTTTAAAAGTGGTTAAAGTCCCAAAAAAACAGGTCATCTAAAAATTATGGCAATTTTCAGGATAAATAAATCTAATAAAATACAATGAAACAACTTTTAATGCTATTTGGTTTTCTTTTGGTTAACCAGTTCGTAAACGCTCAAAATAAATTAGAGTTTAACTCGATTGGTTCCCTTTTTAATTATGCCGAAAACCATAGTTTTTCAATAAAAACAGGTGAACAGCAAGTACTATTGGCGAAATGGCAAAAAATTTCGGCACAAGCGGGTTTGGTAAATTTTAGAATGCAAACCTCTTTTTCGTTGACTGACAATGTTAAGTTACCCATTACTTATTTTCCTGCGGAAGCATTTGGCGGTGAACCGGGCACTTTTAAAGAAGTAACAACCGGACAGCAATTCATGGGAAATTTTAATTTCGCGCCACAAATAGACATCATTAATCCTATAAGCTGGACAAAGTTAAAAAGCGCTAAAATTAATACCGAACTTACCGATATAAACAATTTGATTGTAAAAAAAGCGCTTTTTGAATCTATTTCGGCGGGCTATTACAATATCGTTTCCTTAAAAGAACAAATTGAAATCTCTCAAAAAAATCTGTTTACGGCCGATACTTTGCAATCCATTATGCAAAATAAATATACTGAAGGCATTGTGCGCCAACAGGATTTAAATGATGCCACCATAAACAAACTCTCTTTAGAGGATAAGTTAACACAATTAGAAATATCGCTCAACCAACAGTATTACGCGCTTAAAGTGCTTTGCGATATTCCACAAAACGAGGAACTTACCATCACTGAAAATGTAAATTATAACCAGCCATTTAGCATTGGTTTGCAAACCAACAATCAATTGGAACATAAATCGTCACTGTTAAAAGCCGATTTGGCCAAAGAGGATTTGAGGGAAAATAGATTGGCCCAATACCCAACCGTTTCAATTGTTGCTTATGACGGTTGGCAACAGAACAGTAAAAATGAGTTTTTTGATTCAAATAGCAACTGGGTAAATTCTCAATATATTGGATTAAGGCTAAGCATGCCTTTTCCCGACATAAGCAGATTTACACTAACAAAAAGTGCTAAAATCAACAAAACAATTTCAGAATTAGATGCCGAACATGCAAAACATGAAAATGACATTGCCAATATTCAATTGGTTTTAGACTATCAAAAAGCCTATTCCCAATTTAAAACGGCCAACCAAATCTATTTGCTAAAAGAAGAAAATTATCAAATGGCGTCAAATCAATTCAACGCATCTATTCTTTCTTCTGATAAACTTCTAATCGCTTTTGATGATATGTTGGCCAGCCGATTAAATTATAGCGCCTCTTTGTCAAATTTATTATATACAAAATCAAAAATTGAAATTAACAATTCTATACAATGAAAGATTCAATAAAAACCATATTCTTTTTTACGGGCTTGATTTTAGTGAGTTCTTGCGGGAAAAAAACAACTGAAACCAAACCAATTCACAAAGACATTACCGAAACTGTTTTTGCTTCGGGGATTCTTGTGCCGGAGAATCAATATAATTTGACTTCGTTATCTGATGGCTATATCAAAAATTTGAATATTGATGAAGGAGATATTGTAACTGCAAATCAATTATTAGCCATTGTTGACAATGAACAAAGTATTATTAACGCTCAAAGCTCCGTTGAATTGTTAACTATTGCAGCAGCCAATACAAACCCAAATGCCCCTGCCCTTAAACAAGCGGAAATTAATCTTGAACTCGCCAAACAAAAACTTATTCAGGACGAAAAACAAGAAGCCCGCTATAAAAAATTATATGAATTGAATAGTGTCTCAAAATTGGAGTATGAAAACATGGCGCTGAATCGAGACAATTCCAAAACC
Source organism: Bacteroidetes bacterium HGW-Bacteroidetes-3 (assembly GCA_002842505.1). Lineage (GTDB taxonomy): Bacteria > Bacteroidota > Bacteroidia > Flavobacteriales > Flavobacteriaceae > Lutibacter. The sequence continues at coordinate 20,288 of PHDE01000033.1, forward strand.
AATCTTTTTTCGCTTCAGGAAAATTACAAACTGCTAAAACAACAAGCCGACCAACAATTAATTATACAAAAATCGCAAAAAGACGCAAATAGCGTTTCTAAAAATTACAACGAAATAAAAGCCATTGTTGGCGGAAAAGTATATGAGCTGAAAAAAGAATTAGGGGATTATATTAGAAAAGGAGACATTATTGCGGTAATAGGAAGCCAAGAAAAACTGTATGCTTTGTTAAGTGTTGATGAAAGCAATATTTCCAAAGTAAAACTTGGACAAGCAGTAATCATTCAACTAAACACACAATTGCAGAAGAATTACAATGGAATTGTAACCGAAATATATCCGGCATTCGATGTGCAAACACAATCGTTTTATTGCAAAGTAGCATTTGAAAGTGAATTAGACTTTACTATTTCCGGAACGCAACTTCAAGGAAATATTGTTATAGAAAATAAAAATAATGTTTTGGTTATTCCGCGAAATTATCTTGGTTATGGCAATAAAGTAAAATTAAAAGGAGGCAATGAAATAATTGTTGAAACAGGTTTTATTTCTAATGATTGGGTAGAAATAATTAACGGATTAGATGAAAACACCATAATTATAGCCGATAAGACAAAATGAGACTAAATGTAAATTCAGAGATCGCTTATACGCATTTAATTACACGCAAAAAGCAAACTATAATAGCCGCTTTAGGGGTAACCGTAGGGATTGGAATATTTATTTTTATGATTTCATTAGTAGTTGGTTTTAACCGCTATTCTGACGAAGCGCTGTTTAAAGCCGAGCCTCATTTAAGAATATATCAAGATGATACTTTAAGCAGACCCTTAATTCCGCAAATAAAACCAGACTACACTACGGTAATAATTAATCCCAAAATTGCCAACTTGTCCAATACACTTATTAATCCTGAAAAAATTATAGCCGATTTAAAAAAACAAGATGGCGTTGTGACTGTAACGCCTCAGGTTTCTGTCAATCTTTTTTATAACAATGGAATATCCCAAATAAATGGCGTTGCTTCTGGCGTAAATATTATGGATGCCAATGCTATGTTTAATATACAATCTACCATGCTAGCAGGAGATGTAAGAAATCTCTTATCAACATCTAATGGAATACTAATTGGCGTTGGAATTGCCGAAAAGTTAAACATTCAATTGTATGATAATATAAATATTACTTCATCTATTGGCGTGGTAAAGATGATGAAAGTTGAAGGTATTTTCAAAACCAGCAATTCGAATATCGATTTAACTAAATCTTATATAAATTTAGCCATGTCACAACAGCTAATGAAAAAAAGCTCAAGTTATTTGACCGATATTTTAGTAAACATTAAAGATCCAAACGAGGCACCTAAATTTTCAAAACAGCTCCAAAATTCAACAATTTATAAAGTGGAAGACTGGCAAGCGGCAAATGAACAATCTATGTCTAACAAAAAAACAAGGCAGGTTATGTTTGGTTCAATTTCATTGGCCATTCTATTGGTTGCAGCATTTGGAATTTATAATATTATTAATATGACTATCAAAGAAAAACTAAATGATATTGCCATTCTTAAAGCAACAGGATTTTCAGGAAAAGATGTGATAAATATTTTTTTAAAAGAATCGTTGATTATGGGAATTATAGGAACATCATTTGGACTGCTAATGGCTTCTGGCTTAATTAAATTTGTGAGCGGCATTTATATTGGTGGTGATCGGGAATATTTCCCTATTGGATTTGAGCCTCAAATATTTTTGATTGGTGCTATTCTCGGCGTTTTAATCACTTTAGGAGCTGGCTATATTCCTGCAATTGGAGCCGCAAAAATAGATCCCATAGAAATATTTAGAAAATAATGGAAAAAAAAGTTATTCTTCAAACAAAAAAAATAGGTAAATACTTTTACCAACCAGTAAAGTTTAAAGCTTTGGATGATGTTTCGTTTGAAGTGTTTGACAGCGAATTTATTACGATGATTGGAAAATCAGGCAGCGGAAAATCGACTTTATTATATATTCTTTCCACAATGGATACCGATTACGAGGGCGAATTATTTATTGGCGGCGAAAAAATAACTGGACAAAAATCGGATAGACTGGCTGCAATTCGCAATAAAAATATTGGATTTGTGTTTCAGTTTCACTATCTTCTTCCTGAATTCACCTGCCTAAAAAACGTAATGATTCCCGCATTAAAAATGGGAAAATACACAAAACAGGAAATAGAGGAACAGGCCTATCAAAAATTGGAACTTTTAGGCATAAAAGACCAAGCCTTAAAACAGGCATCTAAACTTTCTGGCGGACAACAACAAAGAGTGGCCATTGCAAGAGCATTAATAAACCATCCAAAAATTATTATGTGCGATGAACCTACCGGTAATTTAGACAGTAAAAACACCAGTATTGTTCTTGAAACATTTCATCAATTATCAAAAGAATTTGGACAAACTATTATTGCGGTAACACACGATAATGATTTTGCCGAGGCCTCAAATAGAATTATAGAATTGGCTGATGGAAAACTAATTCACAATACTTAAAAAGAATTTAATAAATGTTAATAAAATATAAAATTATAACTGAATAGTTGACATACTAAAATGATATGGATAAAAAGATAATAATCGTAAAAAAGAATTCGGGTGAATTTGAGCCATTCGAAATGCATAAACTTGAAGAATCTCTTAAAAAAAGTGGTGCTACTGATCAAGAAATTAAAACAATAATAAAAAGTATTTACCCGATGATTTATGATGGAATATCATCTGATGTAATTTATGGCAAGGCCTATTTTTTATTAAAAAAACTCAATGAGGTCTCAGCCTCAAAATACAGTTTAAAAAGAGCGATTTTTGACTTGGGTCCTACAGGATACCCTTTTGAAAAATTAATAAGTGCTTTATTAAGGCAAAAAGGTTATACCACCGAGGTGAGCGTAATATTACAGGGAATAAGTGTTTCCCATGAAATTGATGTTTTGGCCGAAAAAGATGGAAATACCTATGCCATAGAATGTAAATTTCATTCAAGTCCCAAAACCGTATGTGATGTAAAAATTCCATTATATATTAATTCAAGATTTCTTGATGTTCAAAAAAAGTGGAATAGTTCTGGGAAAACAACTCATTTAAAACAAGGGTGGCTGGTTACCAACACAAGATTTACCGAAGACGCCATAAACTATGCCAAGAGCGTTGACTTAACTTTGTTTAGTTGGGATTACCCAAAAAATAATGGAATTAGCAAAAATATTGATGAGTTTGGTTTGTACCCAATTACAGCTTTAACATCATTAAAGAAAAATGAAAAATCAGAACTTATTAAAAATAACATTATCTTAGTTAAAGAAATTATAGAAAAGCCTGAAATTTTAAAAGACTTGAAATTTACGTATCAAGAAACACTTACAATTATTGAAGAGGCAGAAAAATTATATAATACAAAAAACAATAATCATGAAAAACGAAGATAATAAAACCGACTCATTAAAATTAAAAAAAGAAAAACTGGAAAAACTTGATTTTCGGGGAATACAAACTCTTTTCAGGAATGTTTCAAGAAATCATTACACCCTTTTAAAAATGGTTGACAACAAGGCAAGAATTATACTTACGGTAAATTCTATTATAACGTCCTTATTTTTTGGTCTTCATTTTTTAAATGCGGAAAAAAAGGAAGTTATAATTAATTTAGGGACTAAAATATTGGTAATAAGCAGTATGTTGTCCATGGTTTTCGCATTGTTTAGCATGTTGCCTTATCGGTATTTTGGGAAATCTTTCAAACAAAGTAATTACAAAGGTAATTTATACGCCGAAAATTTCTCAAAACAATCATTGGAAGAATTCAAACAAGAATTTAAACGCATCATGTTGAAAGGACAAAATATTTATGATGAAATGATTGATGACCTCTATTTTTTAGGGAAAATTATCACTTTAAAACAAAGGATTTTAACCTTTTCGGTTATTGTTTTCTTAATTGGCTTAATTGCAACAATAGCATATACGCTATACCACATAAACAAAGCAACTTTATAATAAAAAATTTGAATTTAAAATTAACCTCCAATTCTTTTAATAAATTCATCTTTATAATTTTGCCCAATCGGAATTCTTACCCCATCAATAAGTATTCTGTTTCGTTGAACAGAATTTATATATTTTAATGAAACAATGTATGATCTATGTACTCTTATAAATAAATCTTCCGGCAATTTTTCTTCAATTTTTTTGAAATTGCTCAAGGTTAAAATTGGTTTATGAGAGGTGGAAAATATTTTTATATAATCTTTTAACCCTTCAAAATATTTGATGTCTTCAAAATTTAATTTTATATTTTCATAATCGGATTTAACAAAAATAAAATTTGGGGAACTTAAAGTTTTGATAGATGATGAGTTTTCTTCTTTTTTTAACAAATAAATCTCTTGCGCCCTGTTAACGGCTTTTAAAAAGCGATGAAAGGGAATTGGTTTTACCAAATAATCAACTGCATTTAAGTTAAAGCCTTCAATGGCATAATGAGAGTAAGCAGTTGTAAAAATAAATAAAGGCTTAACATCTAAAGATTTTATAAACTCGATTCCAGTAAATTCAGGCATTTCAATGTCTAAAAAAATTAAGTCTATTTTGTTATTTTGTAAAATTGACACTGCTTCAATTGCATTTGAACAGCAGGAAACTAGTTTTAAATTCGGAATTTTCGACACAAAATCTTCCAATAATTCTAAAGCTAAGGGTTCGTCATCAATAATTATGCACTTCATCATTTTTTTAATTTTAACAATAATTCAACCTTAAATAATTTGTCGGATTCTTCAATATTTAAAGTATGGGAATTGGGATAAAGTATATTCAATCTATTTTTAATGTTTTCTATTCCAATCCCCGAACTAAGATTATTCTTTTCTTTTAATGAGATATAATTACTGGCCTTTAAGCTCAAAATATCATCTTCAACTTTTATCTCAATATTAATATTCGTTTTTCCGGTGTAATCCGTCCCATATTTAAAAGCGTTTTCAATAAATGAAATTAAAAGTAAAGGTTCAATATTATAATCTAGTTTTCCTCTAACATTAAATCTAACCCCGCTTGAATCTTTTAATCTCAGATTTTGAAGAGAGATAAAGTTTTTTATATAATCTATTTCATTTTGAAGCGTCACAAACTCTTTGTTGGTTTCATAAATCATGTATCGCATTAATTCCGATAATGTAATAATGGCCTCAGGAGTATCATCCGATTTTTTATTTGCCAATGAATAAATGCTGTTTAAGGTGTTAAATAAAAAGTGCGGATTTAACTGCATTTTTAAGAATGACAATTCGGCATTTATCTTTTGCGTTTTGATTAGGTTTTTAATCTTTTCATTTTTATACCATTCAATAGACAATTTAATGCTTAAACTAATTGCAAATAATAAAAAAATAACTATTCCTTGAATAAAACCAAGAAAAAATAATTTTTTTGATTTAATA
>PHDE01000219.1 GCA_002842505.1 Bacteroidetes bacterium HGW-Bacteroidetes-3
AAATATTTAAAGGTCAAAACCTCATAGAGTTTGCTGAACGCTTTAAAACTGACCAAGATTGTAGAGAATATCTCTCAAAAATCAAATGGTCGGAGCAATGGTAAAGGCAGATAATATTACCCATAGAGAAATAATATGTGGTTAGATACCGACCTCAAAACATTTATTTTTAGAAAGGAAATTGTCTTTCACTGAAGTAGCAGATAATAACGATATTTTATTGATTTTATCTTTAATTTGAATGGGTAGCCAAATATTAGTCGCAAATTGATTAATCTCACTTAAACCATTATTTATATCTTCGTAGTTGAACAAAATATCCTTTTCAAGCATTATTTTATTGTTCTTAAATTCACCTAGATTATCGCTTATTGAAATTGCTGAATGATAAGTTCCGGTATCAAATTCATATTCGGCATAAATTATTTTAGATTTTATTACTTCAAGTAATTCAAATACAGTTTCAACATTTTTATCTAAAGTTTTTTTAGAAACTCCAAACCTGTCAAATAAAAGAAAGGCTATTATTATTGTAACAACACTAGAAATTGTACTAATCAGATAACCTGACATATCCATAGCATCCTTCGGGTCAGTCTGAAACCAAAATGGAAGCGAAATAGCACCACATATTGAAAGAATCAAAATGATTAGCAAAATTTTACTAGAGTTTTTCATCATTTAAATATAACCGTTTATAATTAATAGTTTCCGGATAACCGTATAAATACACTTCTTTTATCGGTTAATTTAATTGGCTATTATTTGCAATTTTTAATACAACCAAGATAATAATAAAATGCTTTAAACTTAATTTTAAATTAATTCTAACCTTTTCAATTTACAAAACGTCTATTTACTGCATTTCCAAAAGAAGGAAGAGCAACATTCCAAGAACTAAGTCAACAATTACGGAGAGTTTTCCCCAGGCAGGAAGTTACTAATTACAAGTACTTACTATCATAAAAAATTCTCTATATAAGCGTGATTGTAAAACTAAGGGGGAAAGCAAGAGGGTAACACGCTGCGCGATGTTACAATCTTGTTATTGATTGACTTTCAGTTGTTTAATAAATATTTGATATTTGTTTTTACTTGAATTTTCGTAAAAAAAAATGTAATTCACTGAAAATCAACAGGTTTTTTAGTAAAAAATCAAGTAAATCTTAAAATTTGGTCTTAAATAGTTGAATTTGAGAACTTCTATTTTACCTATAATAATGTGCAAACTACCGCACTCGCTTAGGGCGAGCTTGGTTCATTTTTAAACTTTCGAATTCTCAGCCGCAAATACAGCCTCTAAATCCAAAAATTTAAAAACGGATAATTTTAAGTGTTTTAATCAAATTTCTGATCTCTGAATTTAATTGATTTATCATTTATTTCCAGATAACGAAGCTTTAGATATTACTAGTTTTTCTATCTCGTCATAACTGCTTAGTTGGTCAGCTGGTAATATATTATCTATCAATTCAAGTATGGTTATAACTGCTGATTCATTTGAACAAAAAGGTAATCTTGGAGGACATAAATTCCCATCGCTCTCTAAAGCCAATATACTAACCCTTAAAAGGCAAGAAATAATATAGCGCAATTCGTCATTATTTTCAACCATAAAGGTAACTTCTTGTGATGATAGTTCCTCCTCATCAATCTTATAGTACTTCCGTTTTCTTGGACTTAAAAGCTTAATAATAGCTTCTAGTTTTTCTTTGTCTAGGTTATTATTATTTTTTTTGGATTGTTTTTTTACTTTGTTTTTCATGGTTTAAAGATGCTTACTGATTAGATTGTTTGCAATGGAGTTCTTTGAGGTGCTCCAATTGTTCCTCTCCCACTTTCTTAGCTTCGTAATAAAACCGTTCACAACGATTATAGGCTTTGTCCGTATCTCCTTCTGAGAATTCATCTTGAGCTTTGAACCGCATTATATGTTGTGCATTGCACAACATATAATAGATGCGATGTAAACCATACGTTTCTTTTGGAAATATAGTCTGAGGTAATTCGGTAAAGTGACTACATAAATGCAACAGATAGGATAGCGAATAGTGTTGTGGTTTATATTCCCAAAACACATATAAAAGTGCCATGCACTCCTGTTCTAAAGCATAGTGCATAATAGACAATCTGGATGTAGCGTCTTCCTTGAATTCACTGCCATCTATTATGGAAAATAGGTACTCTGCACGATCCATACGAGCCTTCCAAGTATCTAGGACATTTTCGTAAACTCTTTGGTGGAAAAGCAAAGGAAAGTTGCTGAACTTAGATAGAGAGTTGTCGTGTTTATAGATACAAGGTGTTTGAAAAATAGCTTGAGACAGAAAATTGTCTCCAAAATTCAATCGCTTCTTTGCATTTGGCAAGGTGTACATAATGACATAGATTTTACAGCGATGTTGCCTTATTGAATACATTGTCCATAAACTCCCCTAGCCTTTGGGAAATGGGTTTATGAGTGATGATAAGCAGCGTATAGGTTACTAGCTTTTGTGGATTAGTACATATTGGTGATAAAAATATTTCTTGTTTCTTTTTTTCTTTTTTAACACTAATCACATTTACTGAATGTAATGGCAGGAATTTCTTTAAAAGGTCTAAAAGTTCCTCCTGTAATGAGAATTTTGTTGGTGTTTTTGTTTTGTGTTTCATGACGTATATATTAAGCTCAATTAAAAGTGTCGTATTATTATATGACAAATATAGTAAAAATTTCTAATTGTCATATTATTGTATGACATAAATGTGATGTAATAATAAGACATTTGTAATATGACAAAGGATCAATTAAGTAAAAAAGTTGGAAAAAGAATCGTTGAGCTTAGAACTAAAAAAGGCTTAAATCAATCCGATTTAGCTCGTGCCTGCGGGAAAGACCGTCAAGCTATTGAAAAAATTGAGAACGGTAAAGTTAATTCAACTACTTATTCATTGTATGCAATATCTAAAGCCCTAGGAGTTGATTTATATGAACTTTTAAAATTCTAATAGAGAACATATATACTCTTTCGTTAGTCTATTTTACTTGTTTTTATACAAGATTTTCTTTCAATACACTCCCGTTGCCTTATGCAGAACACATTGAAAGGGAATTCATTTGAACATTAAAAATGCTTAGGAAAATATTACCTAGACCTGCGCTTATCATCCATATAACCGTCTATTTATTTCAGTTAATTTCTGTTTTCAACGACAGTGAAAACTACATTGATGAAGTTGAATTTATTTATACCGTACCTTTTTTGGTGGTTATTTTTGTCATTTTATATTTTATAAGAAGCAAAATATCCATTTATATCCAGGCGGTAGATTTAAAAAAGGAAATGGATGACACTATGAAAACACCCAAAAAGTTTGGGTAAAAAACCTAAAACCCTAATTTAACCCCAGAATTTTTAATTTTTAATAAATTATTATTTGTTACCCCATAAATAGTTGGTGTTTTAAATTGGGAAAAATGGAAAAAGATATAGATTATCTTATGTTTCAGCTAGAACAGAGCGAAAAGAAAA
>PHDE01000220.1 GCA_002842505.1 Bacteroidetes bacterium HGW-Bacteroidetes-3
CGAGCATAACAAATTTTGATACACAAGGGAATGATTAATAGCGAACAGTCCCGAATTTTCGGGATTACCGCTAAAAAATAAAATTTAAACAGATGAAACGAGCCATAACAAATTTTGATACAAGAAGGAATGATTAATGGCGAACAGTCCCGAATTTTCGGGATTACCGCTAAAAAATAAAATATAAACAGATGAAAATTAATTTAGGAATTGCCTCAATAATAGGTGCTTTAACAATTGTGTTGGGCGCTTTTGGCGCACATGCATTGCAGGAAACTTTAGGCGTAAATGAATTAAAAAGTTTTGAAACAGCCGTTCGTTATCAAATGTATCATGTAATTGTGCTGCTGTTTATAAATTCTTATGGTGAATTTTCGGTAAAAACTAAAAATATTGTCAGCTATTTATTTTTTACGGGCATCTTGTTTTTTTCAGGATCTATTTACGCCATTACTTTAGGCGTAAATCCTAAAAATATATGGTTTATAACGCCATTGGGTGGCTTATTTTTTATTTTAGGGTGGCTAAAAATGGGAATTTCCTATTTTAAGAAAGAATAAACTGGTAATTTGACAATTAATTTAGAATCATTCAATTTTTTTTGTTGACCTAAACAAATAAATCTATTTTTGCGAAATCTTTTTTAAAAAGAAACTAAGAAAAAATGATTTTTTTTACCAAAATACGAAAACGTTTTCGTCAAAAAAGGTTTGTTGAAAAAATAGTTAAAATACAGAATATCAATAAATTATAAAATTGAAAACGTTATCGTAGATAGTCGATATTTACTGATAAATGTCATATTAGTAACCTTGGGTTAGTCCGAAATTTGTAATATAAATGAAATGAGATTACCAATAATAAATATAATTAAAACTGAAAAGATGAAAAATATTAAAGTTATTCAGGAGTTACATGATTTAGGAATTACGGGGTATCATGAAGTATCATACAATCCTTCTTATGAAGAATTATACCAAGCCGAGGTTTCGCACAGAAGAATTGGATTTGAAAAAGGAGCCTTGACAGATAGTGGGGCAGTGGCAGTAAAAACAGGAATTTTCACAGGACGCTCACCTAAAGATAGATATATTGTAAAAGATGACGTTACCAAAGATACCATTTATTGGGATGAAAAAGTAAATTTTTCAACCACTTTAGAGGTTTATAACGATTTGAAAGCTTTAGTGTTAAACCAACTTTCTACTTCAAAGAAAATATATGTTGTTGACGCTTTTTGCGGAACAAACGTAGATACCAGATTAAAAGTTCGGTTTGTGATGGAAGTTGCATGGCAAGCGCATTTTGTGACCAATATGTTTATCAGACCTTCCATTTATGAATTGGAAAATTTTGGAGAACCAGATTTCATTGTCATGAACGGCTCTAAAGCAGTAAACCCAAATTGGAAAGCGCAAGGATTGAATTCCGAAAATTTTGTGGTGTTTAATCTTACGGAAAAAATCCAATTAATTGGAGGAACTTGGTATGGCGGCGAAATGAAAAAAGGAATGTTTGCCATGATGAATTATTATTTGCCGCTTAAAGGAATGGCTTCTATGCATTGTTCTGCCAACGTTGGCGAAAAAGGCGATGTTGCTGTTTTCTTCGGATTGTCAGGAACCGGAAAAACAACGCTTTCCGCCGATCCAAAACGTTATTTAATTGGTGATGATGAGCATGGATGGGACAACAATGGCGTATTTAATTTTGAAGGCGGATGCTATGCAAAAGTGATTGATTTGAGCCAAAAAAATGAACCGGATATTTGGAATGCCATCAAAAGAGACGCGTTATTGGAAAATGTGGCCGTGAATGAATATGGTGAAGTGGATTTTTACGACCACTCAATTACTGAAAATTCAAGGGTTTCTTATCCAATTTATCATATCAACAAAATTGTGTTGCCTTCTAAAGCTGGGCATGCAAGTAACATAATTTATCTTTCTGCCGATGCTTTTGGGGTGTTGCCTCCAGTTTCCATATTGGATGATGCTCAGGCTCAATACCACTTTTTATGTGGATTTACTTCTAAATTAGCCGGTACAGAAAGGGGAATTACAGAGCCGCAACCATCTTTTTCCCCTGCGTTTGGTGAAGCATTTTTAACACTGCACCCAACAATGTATTCTAAAACATTGGTTTCTAAAATGAAAGAGCACAATGCAAAAGCTTATTTGGTGAATACTGGTTGGAACGGAACAGGAAAAAGGATCTCACTAAAAGATACCCGCGCCATTATTGATGCCATTCTCGACGGTTCAATCGACAAAGCGGAAACAGTCCATATTCCTTTTTTAAATTTAAAAGCGCCTAAAACGTTGCATAAAGTCAGCAATATTTTAGATCCTAGAACAACTTATTCCGATGTTAAGGAATGGGAAGAAAAAGCCATTAAATTGGCAGGATTGTATATTAAAAACTTTGAACAATATACAAATACTGAAGAAGGAAAAGCGTTGGTTATTGCCGGACCTCAACTGTAAGCCAAACCAAATTCATATTGATTTAAAAAGTCTTCCGTTTGGAAGACTTTTTTACTTTAAATTGGGTATCTTACGCATTTATGTTCAGAAAAAACAGGTGCAGATGGAAGGAAATTACAAATCCGCAATAGCACCTTAATTTTTTTGATTTTTAACTTTTTTACAAACTGCAAGTCAATTAAAAATGCAAAACCTCATAATAAGAAAAGCAAATCAATCTGATATAGAACTTCTTCAAAATATTGGCAGGCAAACTTTTTTTGAAAAATTTACCGAAAATAATTCCGAAGAAAATATGCTAAAATATGCTGCGGAAGCCTATAGTTTTGAAAAAACAGCAAGTGAAGTAAACAACCCAAATTCCCAATTTTATTTGGCAACTTTAAACAACCAAACTGTTGGCTATTTGAAAATCAATTTTGGCGATGCGCAAACGGAATTGCAAGATCCGCAAGCGCTTGAATTGGAACGAATTTATGTACTCAAAGAATTTCAGGGCAAAAAAATTGGACAAATGCTTTTTGAAAAAACACTTGAACTTGCTAAAGAATCAAAACTAAGTTATGTTTGGTTGGGTGTTTGGGAAGAAAATTCCGACGCCATTAAATTTTATGAAAAAAACGGGTTGAAGGCATTTGGTAAACATATTTTTATGCTGGGAAACGATCCGCAAACGGACATTATGATGAAAATTGAGCTCAACTGCTAAAACGCCTAAAAAATATATTTTGACTTCGCTAAATAAGCGTTTTTATTGTTGTTAAATCTCCTATATTTACGCAAAAATAGGGACGGTCAGAAACATTAACAAGTTTAGCGGATGACAGATTTTTTTAACCATTTAATGCAACAATTTGAATTGCCGCTTGGAAATCCGGTGCTGGTATTCTCATTAATTCTGCTCATCATTCTGCTTTCGCCTATTTTGCT
>PHDE01000221.1 GCA_002842505.1 Bacteroidetes bacterium HGW-Bacteroidetes-3
TGAAATTTTTAACTTTAGGCACTCTAGGCACTCCAAACTCTAGGCACTGATTAGTTACAAATATTAATTTATATTGAATTTCAGTAAATAAGGAAGTTTCGTGAAAAAAAGAATAATTTTCATCATCATTTTTATAATATCGGTCATAGGATTGGTCATTATTCAATATCGTTATTTAAATATTGGCTTAAACCTCGCCCAAGTTCGGTTCAACCAAAATATTGGACAAACCATAAAAATAATTAAAACCGATTTAAGTGACAATAACCAACTTACCTTTTTACTGGGAAAGGCCATCACAAATGACGACACTTATTTTAAAACGAATATGGACAGTTTAAGAGATGCTTCCAATTATTTTTTAACCGATTTTTTGGAAACTCGGCTTTTGGAAAATGGCATTAAAACCGATTTCTCCTATAAAATTTATGTAAAAGACACTTCCTTATTTTTAAATTCGGACAACTATCTTGATGAAGGCGTTAAATTAAAAAAATATCCTATTGAATTACAGGGATATTTACCCAATTCAATAAATAAAAAGGTAATTTTAGAACTGCAGTTTCAAAAAATAAATGAATATTTTTTATTTCAACTTAGTGGTCTCACCATCCCAAGCCTCATTTTTTTGGCAGCCATCATTTTTGTGGTTATTTGGGTTTTAAAATCTTTTTATTGGCAACAAAGTGTCATTACCATGACCAATGATTTTATCAACAATCTCACCCATGAGCTTAAAACGCCGGTATTTTCCATAGGCTTGGCAACAAAAATGCTGCAACAACAGGAAAATGAACGAAGCAAAACCTATCTGGAAATTATCAGAAATCAAAATGAACGATTGAAAGAACATATTGACAAAGTGCTTCAACTGGCAAGTTTGGAAAGCAAACAGAGTGCGCTGCAACTTGTTGAAACCGACTTTTATCCACCGCTGAAAAAATTATGCGAAGAGTTTTCGCTTATTTCAGAAATGGAAGATGTTAATTTTAGTTATGAGATTGGAGAAGAAATACTTATGCTGAAATGTGACCCGTTACATTTGGCCAATGCCATTCATAATTTATTGGACAATGCTAAAAAATATTGCAAAGAATCGCCGAAAGTTTTTCTTAAAACCGAAATAAAAAACAAAAAGCTTTATATCATTGTTGAAGATAATGGTATAGGCATTGACAAAAAAGACCAAAAGAATATTTTTAAGAAGCATTACAGGGTTTCTCAAGGTAATTTGTACCTTGTAAAAGGTTACGGATTGGGGTTGAGTTATGTAAAAAAAATTATAAACCTGCATAAAGGAAGTATTGAATTGGTAAGTGCCCTAAATAAAGGAACCAAAATTATCGTTAAATTACCGTTAGTTAAATGAATATGAATAACTACAAATTGCTTTTAGTGGAAGACGATGCTTCATTGGGATATTTGCTGAGCGAGTATCTAAAAATGAAAGATTTCTCCATTGTTTGGGTTAAAAACGGCAATGATGCTTTGGCTATCCTTAAAGAACAACAGTTCGATTTGTGTTTGCTTGATATTATGATGCCCGAAATGGACGGCTACAAACTGGCGGAAAACATGAAGCAAAGAAATATTGCCATTCCATTTCTTTTCCTGACGGCAAGATCCCTGAAAATTGATGTGTTAAAAGGGTTTGCTTTAGGCGCTGTAGATTATATCAGAAAACCTATAGACGAAGAAGAATTAGTAGTTCGCTTAAATAATTTGCTCGGTATTTTGTCAAAAAAACCACAAACGCAAAAAGAGGAATATAAAATTGGACAATACACGTACTCCCCAAAAAATTCAGAACTTAAAATTGAAGATGATACGTGGCAGTTAACAGCACGGGAAAGCGAATTGTTGTTGTATCTACTGAAAAACAAAAATAATGTGTGCCTGCATAAAGATATTTTGAACACACTTTGGGGCAAAAATGATTATTTTAACAGAAAAAGTTTGAACGTTTTTATTACGCGTTTAAGAAAATACTTATCCAAAGACGATACCATTAAAATTGACAATATCCACAACCAAGGATTTAAATTGATTTGCAGCAATGGCTGATAAACATAATTGGCGCTTTGCCTTTATAAAAAACTTTTAGTAATAAACAAAAAAACGGGCGAATCGCCCGTTTTTCCATTTAAAACTGTCAACCTGTGAATAGCTGACCCAAACTTAATTAATCAAACTTAATAACCTGGATTTTGCACTAAATTAGGATTTGAAAGCAATGCAGTTGCAGGAATTGGAAATACATTCCTAAAATCCTCACTGGCAGCTTTCAATCCCCAAGCCTCTGTAAACTTTCCGAAACGAACCAAGTCATTTCTTCTCCAAAATTCTATATATAATTCTCGGCCTCTTTCGTCTAATAAACTTTGCTCAGACACTGAACTTAGTGGCGCAGCCTGTCTTAAAGTTCTCAATTCATTTACAAGGGAAAGCGCTGTAACGCTTGCAGTTCCTCCACGCTGAATTGCTTCGGCTTTCATTAAATGAGCATCAGCATACCTAAAAACAATTTCATGTTCTGTAAAAGATCCATTTTCGGGATGGTATTTAATTGTTCTGATACCAGTTCTTTCATTGTTCCCAACAAGTCCTGGAAGTTCTCTCGTATAAACCAATGGGTTCCCTGGCCTATCGGTCATTGCGACACCACTTGCATCATATTGTTGTCCAATCAAAAAACCATATCCAATACCTAAGTGAGAGCCATCAGTTGGCACAAAACCTCTGCGTTCTTCTTGTCCAGAACCAGGAATATTTATATTAGCATCACCTTCAAATTTATCGTAAAATTCTGCCAAAGTAGTCCAGCCATTCCAACCTCCACCTTCATTATCAGGAACACCTTGTTTATAATGCAAACCATTCCACATTCTGTTTCCTACGCCAGTTTTTGCATAAAATATGGTTTCAGTGTCAACATCTGGAGTAAAAATATTAAAATAGCCTCCTTGTAAATTAAATCCGTCAGCTTTAATGGCGTCAACATGCTGAATAACTTTAGTCATATCAGCTGCGTCTGCACTTCCTGTTCCCAAGTAGATATGTTTATTTAGATACAATTTCGCCAACAAATAATTAGCGCTTGCTTTTGAAGCTCTGTTGGTTCCAGAACTTGGTCCAACTACTGATAAGGCAGCCAAAGCCTCTGTTAAATCCTTTTCCACTAAATCAAAAGCTTCTGCTCTTGAATACACTACAGGATCAATTTCCGGACCTTCATCAGGAGTTCTAAAAGGAACTTGTCCATACAAATCCATTACCCAAAACATAGCAAAAGCTCTTAAGAACTTAGCTTCCGCAACTTGCTGGGCGGTAGAAGAACTTCTAGAATCAATAATCAACGTCGCATTAAAAATGTCTTGGTTAAATTGGTTCCAAGTAGCCAACACGAAGTC
>PHDE01000222.1 GCA_002842505.1 Bacteroidetes bacterium HGW-Bacteroidetes-3
AAATCAAATTCAGAAATGGTTTTCTGAAACTCAAAATCGCAAAACGAAAAAGTAAAGTCTTTATTTAAAACGGTAGAACCAATATTTACGTTTTCAAAAATGTAAACTTTATCATTTTTTAAACGCAATTTAAATTCGGTAATTTCATTGGCGCATTTTAACGCAACATATATACATGCCAATGAAAACGACAACTGGTTTTGTTTACAGTATTTATAAAGATTGGTGACATCTAAATTGGCGGTAATATTAAAAAATGGATCTTGATATGTTTTAAAAAATTGGTATTGCGCATTTCTGTTCCAGTTTTCAATATCGAATTCTTTCATCTTATTCTTTTTTTATTCTTTTTGATTGATGGTATAGTTCCTCCATTTCTCTAAACACAATTGCATATCTTGAGGCATTTCGGTATTAAACTGTAAAAACTCTTTGGTGATTGGATGCTGAAAACCCAAAGTTTTTGCATGAAGCGCTTGCCTTGGCAGTGTTTTAAAACAATTTTCGACAAATTGCTTGTATTTGGTAAATGTTGTTCCTTTTAAGATAATATTTCCGCCATAGCGTTCATCGCTAAAAAGCGTGTGGCCAATGTGTTTCATATGCGCTCGAATTTGATGCGTTCTTCCCGTTTCCAACTTGCATTGAACCAAGGTTACATAACTAAAACGCTCCAAAACTTTATAATGTGTAATTGCAGGTTTTCCAAATTCACCAGAAGGAAAAACATCCATTTGCAAGCGATTTTTTAAACTTCTGCCAATATTTCCTTCAATAATTCCTACTTCTTCATCTATATTTCCCCAAACTAAGGCGTAATACAAACGTTCGGTAGTTCTATCAAAAAATTGTTTGGACAAATGCGCCATCGCGTATTCAGTTTTTGCCACCACCAACAATCCACTGGTATCTTTGTCTATTCTGTGCACCAAACCCGGACGTTCATTGGAATTTGTCGGTAAGTTTTCAATATGATAAATCAATCCGTTTACCAAGGTGCCGCTATAATTGCCGTGACCGGGATGCACAACCATTCCTGCAGGTTTATTTACAACGATAACCTCATCATCTTCAAATAAAATATCCAAAGGAATGTTTTCTGCCACCAATAAATTTTCGTGCGGCGGATGTGCCAATACAACCCGAACCACATCTTTTGCTTTTACCTTGTAATTCGATTTTACGGCAATGTCATTTACCAATATATTTCCTGCTTTTGCTGCCTGTTGAATTTTATTTCGGGTAGAATATTCAATAAAATTCATCAAATATTTGTCCACGCGCAATGGCTCCTGCCCTTCGCTGGCAACAAACCTGTAATGCTCATAAAATTCCTCTTTGTCTAACTCGTCTATTTCGTCTACTTTCATTCTATTTGCTCTATTGCAAGCGAATCTATTTGCTGTCCGCCTTCAAAACCATCGCCTAATTTTAAAATAAGTTCTGAATCTTGCGGAATTTTATCGCCTGTTTTTAAATCCTTTCCTTTGTATATTAAACCTCTCACCACATCTTTTGCAATATCATTCACATAAATTTCTTGTGCGCTAATTCTAAATCCGATAGCGGTTAATTGTGCAGTTGCCTGTCTTTTTGTTTTGCCATAAAAATCGGGTATTTCCACATCCTTATATCCTGATGGATTCAATGTTAAATATATTTTTCTGTTTTCTTTTACAAAGTCTCCAGCTTCCGGACTTTGCTCAATAACAGTTTTTTTCGGATAATCTGCATTAAAACTTGCTGAATCTATAACTTCCCAGTTCAAATCCAAGTCGCTTAAAGTTTCTTCAACTTTCTCCAAACTCATTTTTGATAAGTTGGGAACTTCAATTTTCTGGTTGTGATTGGTGGAAATATTTAACCAAAACACCATCAGAAAAATAAATGCCAATATTAGGCCGAAAGCCATCAATAACTGTTTTAAAAACACTTTAGATTTTATAAATTGAACTATACCCATATTCCCAATTTTTGATTTTGTGCAAAGATACTTTTTTATTGTTTATTTGTTTAACTGTTTATTTGTTGATCTGTTTAATCGTGTAATTGTTGAAGCGTTGAATCGTTTAATCGTGTAGTTGTTTATTTGTGAAATCTTTTAATATTTCAATTATTTCATTGGCATATTGGCTAATTGCATATTGCCTATTACCTTTTTGTTTTTCAAGCTTTAAACTTTTTTAGTCTTTTTTATCTTCTCTCTATTCTTTTAAACTAACAATTATTTCATTGGCTAATTGGCTAATTGACTAATTTTCAAATTTCCAAATTTTAGTCTCCTTTCTCTTCTCCATTTTCTATTTTCTTTTCAACTTAAAATATGTAAGTTTGTATTTCAACTAAGTTAACACAGAATGAAAAAAAATATTGCGATAATTATGGGCGGATACTCTTCGGAAGTTGACATCTCCTTAAAAAGCGGCCAGGTTGTTTATGAAAATATTTCAAAAGAAAAATACAATGCCCATAAAATTCATATTCTGAAAGAAAAATGGGTGCTTGTTGACGATAACCAAAATGAATTCCCCATAAACAAACACGATTTTTCAGCAGAAATCAACGGCAAAAAAATCAATTTCGACTGTGTTTTTAATGCCATACACGGACATCCCGGCGAAGACGGAACTATTTTGGCGTATTTTGATTTGATTGGCTTGAAACATACTTCAGCACCTTTTTACCAAATGGCACTAACTTTTAACAAAAGAGATTGCTTAAGCGTTTTGAAGCAATATGGCATAAAGACGGCAAAATCTTTTTACTTAAATGAGGGCGATGAAATTAATGTGGATGAAATAATTGCCAAAGTGGGTTTGCCTTGTTTTGTAAAACCCAACAATGCGGGTTCCAGTTTCGGAATTTCAAAAGCAAAAACGGCTGCAGAAATTATTCCTTCCATTGAAAAAGCTTTCAAAGAAGATTCACAAATTTTAATTGAGTCATTTTTAGACGGACCCGAAATTACCATTGGCGTTTTTGAGTACGAAGGAAAAATAAAAGTTTTACCAATGACAGAAATTGTCACCGAAAACGAGTTTTTCGATTATGAAGCGAAATATTTGGGAAAATCACAGGAAATTACGCCTGCGAAAATTTCAGATGAAATTCACGAAAAATTAGAAAAAATAGCAGCTCAAGTGTATCAAATTTTAAATATGAGCGGTTTTTCACGTTCCGAATATATTTTAGTGAATGATGAACCTTATTTTTTGGAAATGAATACCGTACCAGGATTGACAACAGCAAGTATCATTCCGCAACAAGCAGAAGCGGCAGGCATTAGTTTAGCGGAACTTTTTCATAACGCCATAGAAATGGCTT
>PHDE01000223.1 GCA_002842505.1 Bacteroidetes bacterium HGW-Bacteroidetes-3
TGTACAGCTACCGTTCAGTTTAATATTTCAAGTAATAACAGTACTTTAGCAGCAACGGTTTCTACTACAGATGTAACCTGTTTTAATGCTAATAATGGAAAATATTGATAATCAATTTAATCCAGTATTAATCATTGATCCTTGTAATTCTCATACTTTAAGTTATGCTGTTACAGGAGCAACAACTGCCTCAGGAACGGGTAATTTGCCAGCCACAAGTTTTAATATCGGAATTAACACAATAACATATACTTTAACTCATAATACTTTACCTGCTACCACTACATGTAGTTTCACAATAACAGTTGTAGATAATCAATTACCTATTATCACCTGTCCTTCTGATATTATCGATGTTAGTGATCCAGGTGTATGTGGAGCAGTGGTTACTTTTGCAGATCCAATAGCTACAGATAATTGTGGAGTACAATCAATAAATAATAAACCTAATATTCTTTTTGTATCTGACAATGGAAATACAACTGAAATACCAGCAGCTCTTGTAGCTGAAGGATATAATGTTACTACTGTATTAAATGATTACAATAGTAATACAAATCCAGCTCTTAATGGGAATTTATCAACGTATGGTCTTGTTATTTGGCATGCTGTTGGTCATGGTAGTGGTGCCTCTCACAATGCAACAACTACTGCTAATTTAGAAGCATATGTACAAGGAGGTGGTAATTTATTCATTACGGGATACGATGTTATTGCAAGTCCTGAAGACGTTAATGTTGCAATTCTTTGTGGAGGAACTACAGGAGCTGATAATTTTGCAAATGGAAACTTGACTGTTTTAGGTCCTGGAAATAATTTAACTACTGGATTATTTAACATAGTAGGTACTACAATAGGTTCAGTAGCTGATTCGGATATTTTAATCGGGTTAACTTCTGAAACAGTAGCGGTCATAGAAGATTCTAGATGGACACTAAGAACTATCCCAGATGGAGGACAAGTCGCTTTTGTATCAACAAGTCAGAGTGGAACTTCTTTGTTCCCAGCGTGGAATTCACCTGGTACAGGTTATTATGAAGCACTAAGAAACTTTGCTTCCAATACTACGACATCATCAGGTTCTAGTTCAATAATTCAGATAGCTGGTTTTGCCAGTGGTTCTGTATTCCCAGTTGGAACAACTACAAATACTTTTGTTGTAACAGAGGTTTCTGGAAATACAGTTGTATGTAGCTTTGATGTAACGATTACTGATAATCAAGCTCCAGTTGTTTCTTGTGCAGGTTTAAGTACTACTATAACAACATCAACAGGAAATACTGGTGATTGCCAAGGTCAATATTCATGGGATATACCAATTCCATCAGATAACTGTGAAGTTGTAAATTATACTGTTAGATATTTAAATCCTGATGGAACAATTGATGGACCACACAATGCATTTGTTTATACACCTAAAAATTCTGCAAATGGTACTCCAACTGCAAATCGTACTTTTGATTTGGGTGTTACAACGGTTACTTATTATGTTGAAGATGCAGCAGGTAATACCAGCACATGTAGCTTTACTGTTACAGTAACTGATAACCAAGCCCCAACATTTGTAAATTGCCCATCTGGAACTATATATACAATAGGAACAGATGCTAATTGTTCAAATGGAGTTATTTGGCCAATTCCTGTCGTTACAGATAATTGTGGGGTAACTTCATATCTTCAAACTTCAGGTCCAACTTATGGATCTCAACTATTACCTGGTACATACGATATTGTATATACTGCAAGAGATGCGGCAAACAATTCTACTACATGTGGCTTTACAGTTATCATAGTTGATGATGATACACCATTCCTGGTATGTCAACCAGATGTAGTGGTTAATGCTAATACTGGAGTTTGTACTTACTTATCTTCAGCGGGTGAATTTAACCCATTATTGTCAGTTGATAATTGTCCAAATCAAAATTTATCCTATGCAATAACGGGTGTAACTGAAGCATCAGGTACTGGAAATGTGCCAGTGACAACGTTTAATATTGGAACTAGTACAATAACTTATACTTTAACAGATAATGCATCTCCAGCAAATACAACAACATGCAGTTTTACAGTGACTGTAATTGATGATCAAGCACCAATATTTACTTGTCCAACGGCAGTTACAGCTAATACAGATGCAGACCAATGTAATTATACATACTCTCCTTATATTACGGCTGCAAATGTTGCAGACAATTGTACGACAGATGGTTCATTGACTATAACATATAAAGTATATACTCCTGATAATGCGATTTATGGGCCATATGCAAACAATACTCCATTTGACTTCCCTGTTGGAATTAGTCAGGTTGAATATAAAGTGCTTGATGTCGCAGGGAATTATACAACTTGCACTCAGCAAATTACGATTACTGATAATCAAAATCCATCCATCACTTGTCCTACATTAGCTGCTTCATATACAAATACATCGGGTATTTGTGGATATACAGTATCTGGAAATGGGTTTAATGCCACTGCAACAGATAATTGTGGAGTCTCTTCAATTACTCATAATTATAATTGGGGTAATCCTTATACATTAAATGGAGCAACCTTCCCAGTAGGATCTACCATAGTAACATGGACTGTAACTGATATTCATGGAAATAGTTCAACGTGTAGCAATACAATTGTAGTAACTGATAATGAAGACCCAGTTTTTGTGAATTGTCCTAATGGAGAAGTATTTACAATCGGAGCAGATGCAAACTGTGCAAATGGTGTTATTTGGAGTATTCCAGTTGTTCAAGATAACTGTGGTGTAGTTTCATATACAGAAACATCTGTAGGAGGACCTTTCTACGGAGAACAATTATCACCAGGTACATACAATATTGTTTATACTGCAACAGATGCCGCAAATAATTCAACTACCTGCGGATTTACCGTTGTGATTGTTGATGATGAAAATCCATATCTTGTTTGTCAACCCAATATGATTATTCCTAATGATCCAGGTGTTTGCACATGGACTTCAGCAGAGAATGAACTTAACCCGCTTCTTTCTGTAGATAATTGTCCTAGTTATCATTTACAATATAGAATTTCAGGAGCCACTGAGGTTGCTACTTGGACAAATGGTGTTGTAACACCTACAACATTTAATTTAGGCATTTCAACAGTAACTTACAGATTATTTGATAATTCATCTGCAACAGATACTATCTATTGTAGTTTTACAATAACTGTCATAGATAATGAAGCTCCTCAACTAAATTGTCATGCTAATTTAAATGTTAGTACAAATTCTAATTTATGTACTTATTCCTATAATCCAACACTAACAAGTGGG
>PHDE01000224.1 GCA_002842505.1 Bacteroidetes bacterium HGW-Bacteroidetes-3
TGTCAACATTTTAATTTTGTCACCATTTTTGCAGAAAAAGCAAAAATGTCGCCAAAACCCAATTCAATTTTATTTTTAACCCAGCGTTAAAACACTGGGTTACAAATAGGTCGCCCCGACTTGGCTTCTTTCTAATAAACCTTCAAATTAAATTAGCAATCATTATTCGTTTTGTTGTAGCGACAAAGGGCTTTTCCTACAACACCAACAATCCGTGCGCACGCAAACTGTTGATGGGTTTGGAATACCAAAACAATTCGAAATCGCCAAAATGGGTTTCATAGTCCGTTTTTAATTGGCCAAAAGTAAACTGTTCGTTGTTGTAAACGGACAATCGTTCCAGCATATTCAAAAACCATGTGCCGTTTTCTTTTTCCATTTGCACCTGAATGCTGTTTGTTTTATCATGAAAAGTGAGTTGAAGCAGTTGCTTGGTTTTTCCTTTTTTGGATTTTGTTTGTTCTAAAACCAAAGGTTTTCCGCCCAACCAAATAATTTTAGCCGAAGGTTTTACCATAAAATAGGGTTCAGCTTCCAGGCATTTTTGCATAAAATCATTTTTGATGCTGGTTTTCGGAATTTTAAAATCGAACCAATCCTGAAGCGGCAATTCAAAACCAACGCCGTGCATAAAATTGAAAATGGATTTCTTCAACCCAAAGCTGAATTTATCGTGGTTAATGCCTGTTTTATCTTTAAACTGAATGTCATTGTTGGCAAAAGTGATTTCCTTGTAATCGGGGAAAATGCCGTATTCTGTTGGATTTAAACCAATCGGACTGTGGGTTGTAAGTGCAAACTGGTGCCAAAATCCCGATTTTATGGTGCCCAGTTCAAACAATTGCCGCACCATTTCCAAACTGTCCACCGTTTCCTGAACGGTTTGTGTGGGAAAACCGTACATTAAATACGCGTGAACCATAATGCCGGCATTGGTAAAATTATTGGTCACTTGCGCCACTTGCTCCAAGGTTACGCCTTTTTTAATCAGTTCCAGCAATCGGTCGGAAGCCACTTCAATTCCGCCCGAAACTGCGATGCAGCCCGATGCTTTTAACAAAACACACAGCTCTTTGGTAAAGCTTTTTTCGAACCGAATATTCGTCCACCAAGTCACTGTAATTTTTCGCTTGATTATTTCAATTGCAAGTGCTCGCATCAACGCGGGAGGTGCGGCTTCATCCACAAAATGGAAACCAGTTTCGCCGGTTTGCGCAATAATTTCTTCCAAGCGATCCACCAACAATTTTGCGGCGATGGGTTCATAAATTTTAATATAATCAAGCGAAATATCGCAAAAAGTGCATTTTCCCCAATAACAGCCATGCGCCATCGTAAGTTTGTTCCAACGGCCGTCGCTCCACAAACTGTGCATCGGATTGGCAATTTCTATGACCGAAATATAGTCACTCAGCAACAAGTCGGCATAATCCGGAGTGCCTACATCAACTTGTTTGTAATCGTTTTTAACGGACAAATTGTTGTAAACCACTTTTCCGTTTTCCTTCAAAAAAGTTCTTTTAAATTTATTGAAATCAGGATTGTCTGGTGAAGGATTCAACACATTCGACAGCAATAATTCAACCGGCAATTCGCCATCATCCAAGGTAATAAAATCGAAAAAGTCAAAAACACGAACATCAGAAATGCTCCGCAATTCCGTGTTTGGAAATCCGCCGCCCATTCCAATTTTAATTTCGGGATGGTTTTTTTTGATAAATTGGGCACATCGAAAAGCACTGTACAAATTGCCCGGAAACGGAACGGAAAAACAAACCAATTTTGGCTGAATGTCTTTTAGTTTTTCATCCAAAATTTTCAAGGTAATCACATCAATAACGGTGGTTTCCTTCTGCAAATTTTCATATAGCTCATTAAAATCGTTGGCGCTTTGCCCCAATCTTTCTGCATAACGGCTAAAACCAAAATTTTCGTCGATGCATTCCACGATAAAATCGGATAAATCTTCGAGGTATAAAGTTGCTAAATGTTTTGCTTGATCCTGAATTCCCATCGTTCCAAAAGCCCATTCCAACTCATCAAGTTCAGAAAATCGCGAAGCTTCAGGAAGAAAATTTGATGCGCAAATTTGCCTGGCAATCGTCTGATTTTTTCCTTGCAAAAAGCCAATGACATCGCCAATCGTTTTTAAATAATCGGTTTTCAACGCATAAATTCGCTGTGCATTTTCAGAGGCAATCCGGTCATTTTCAAAAGCAAAATCGAATAGTTTTCGCAAACTTTCCTTAGAAAAAAGTTCTAAAATCACCTCAATACCCAAATCCATTTGAAAAGAATTGATACCTCTTGTATTCAAAAATCCTTTCAAATATGCCGTGGCGGGATAAGGCGTATTTAATTGCGTAAAAGGCGGCGTAACCAGCAAAATATCTTTCAAAATATACGAATATATCAAAATTATTGTAGGGAAATTTACAAACAATCGCTGTTTTTAAACTATGTTTTGGCAACTATTTTATGTAAACTAAAAAGGCTGCTTAAATAGCAGCCCTTTTTCATTAAAAGTATGTTTGCTAATAATTATAAGCAATTCCTTTTTTAATTGCTTGAGAGCCACCCAGCATATTAGAATTTTTACCAACTGTGGTTTTATCTGCAGTTAACAAAATAAAGGCACAGCCCAATTTTGCGGCATCCATTTTCAATTTTTTTTCTGCTTTTTTATCTCCCGTATTTCCTGTTTGCATATTTATCAATCCTGTTTTTCCCCTCACCTCATCAACTTTTTTTAACCCTGCGATATAGCTTTTTTCTTCAAGAATAACCACTTTCTCCCAGTCATTTTCACCATTGACATCAATTTTTTCAGTGACATCCTCAACACGGCCACTTTTTCCATAAACTATTTTCTCAATGGCATATTTTCCAATGGTATTTTCTGCATCTTCACCTTCATAAACAAAAACTACGGTGTATTCCTCTAACCTAATTACCTTGCCTTCAACAGTTTCTCCACTGTGCTTAAAAATTTTGTCTGTTTGTGCATTAATTGTTGCAGCTGTTAATACGATTAACAGAAATAAAATGTTTTTCATAAGTTTGATTTTTAATGATTATTTTGGCAATGTTACAAAAAAAACCAACAGAATTAATCCACTATTGGTTTTATTATTTTGAAATACAATTCTCTACCAATTTTAAGGCGTAAATAATTAAAAAAATGGTAACTAATCAGTACTTAAAGTGCCTAAAGTTTGAAGTACTTAAAGTTAAAAAAAGGGACTTTTACGAAGTAAAACAGTTTCAATGATATTAAAAATAA
>PHDE01000225.1 GCA_002842505.1 Bacteroidetes bacterium HGW-Bacteroidetes-3
ACAATTGCTGTCATCCAAGTTGAAGCTGCTGTTTCTTTGTATGCAAGTTCCCAAGATGTAGCTGTTCCCGCTTCAGTCCAAGTTGCAGTAGCATTTGAAGATGTAATTGAAGAAACTGCAAGATTCGTTGGAACAGCACATGCAACTACAGCATCAGAAACACTTACATCATCAACATACCAATTATCAATTTGAAAATGGTTTCCATCAACAACCCAAGCGATGTAATTAACACCAGTAGTAATTGTTAAAGGAACTGTTGCGGTAACAGGTCCTACATTACCTGTTCCACCGATAATTGTAAAAGGTTGATCTGTCCAATTTGTTAAATCTGTACTGGTTTGAATTTTTAAAGTTACACCAGCACCATAATCATCATAAAAATGTTTAAATGTTAAAGTAGGATTGATTGAACCTGTAAAATCAATACCTGGAGAAATAAATCTAGAAACTCCAATGGCATTTTGATATGCACAAACCATTTGATTAGGTGTTCCACCAGCATTTGTACCAGTACTAATTGACCAACGATTAGAAGATAATGCTCCTGAGTATGTTTGTGACCAACATACAGGGATTGAAGCTCCTGTGAAGTTTTCTACAAATGGTAAAGTAGAAGGTAAACATGGAGTTGAAATAGTTTTTTTGGTAGACCATGCACTAGTATCACCAACACCACAAATAGATCTTACATAAAAATCATATGTAGTTGCTGGAGTTAAAGTATTAATTGTCTGAGGATTTGTAACAGGGTATAGTGAAGTCCCATTTCCAATTGTAAATCCCGCAACACCATACTGAATCTCCCAATCTAGAGCTGTTCCATTTTCTGTCCATGCTAAATCTAAAGAGGTTGTTGTAACATTTGATGTTAACAATACTGTTGGAGCAGGACAAGATGGTAGAGTAGTAAATGTTCCTGGCAATGACCAGTTACTTGTATTTCCTGCACCACAATCAGCTTTCACATAATATTGATAAGCTGTAAGTGGAGTTAAACTTGAAATTACAAAAGGATTTGTAGAAGCATTTTCTGTTGTTCCTGTTCCTAAAGTGAACCCTGGAGCGCCATATTCTATTACCCAAGAGGTTGCAGTTCCTGTTTCTGTCCAGTTGATTTGAGCTGAATAAGATCCAACATTTGTAGCTGAAATACCAGTTGGACGAGAACATGAGTTGTATGGATTAACTTGGAAGTTGTCAATATGAAGATCATTATCATAATTACCCGTTGCATCACTTTCATATACAAAGAATGCAAATTTAACAATACCAGAATATGGAGCCATTGCTACTGAATCGTATATAGGAATGGATTGACTTTGCAAAGTATTATTTAGTGAACTAAATGGAGTACCCGTTGTATTATTCCATTCTTTTAATCTACCTGTTGAATTCCAAGTTGTTCCATTATCAGTTGAAATTAATACTACAAATCTAGCATTTGGAGACTGAGCAGTATTTCCAACATTTGCATTATAATAATCTGTAATTGCTAAATCAAAATCTAATTGGTATTGAGTAGAGCCATCACCCAAATCAATGGAAGGAGTAATTAACCAATATTTACAAGAAGAGCCATACTGATTAACTGCTGCAGTATTTTGTCCTAAAGTAGTTCTAATATACCAACCTCCAGTTGAACTTGTTAATGTTGCATTTCCAGTAGCTGGTAGATCTCCATTTTTTCTATCCCAACATGTATTAGGAAGCATAGCGGCAAAAGGTTCTGAAACCGTTGGAGGTGTTAATGGAGCACATAAAGTTGTAAATGAAACTGGCATAGAAAAATCACTCATCTCAGTTGCGGAACAATTTGCTTGTACTCTAAATTGATAAGTAGTTATTGGTAAAAGAGTAGTCAAGTTGTAAGGAAATGTTACATTAGAGATTAATGTCCAAGTTGTTTCTGTAGATGTTTTATATTCAATATTGTAATCAACAGCAGTTCCAACGGTTGCTTGATTCCAATTTAATGTAGCATCAAAAGCAGTAACGTTTGTAGCTGTTAAGCCAAATGGTGGTAAACAAGATGGCATTTCCATTACGGTTAAACTGTCATATCTATTATTGTGCCAAGTAGCATTTGGGCTATATCTAATTGCAATTCTTTCGTTACCAGTTAGCGTATTATTAGTAAGTAGATCGAAATAGTACCATCCTCCAGAACTACCAGTAATAGTTTGATTGATTACTTCCACAAAAGTGGCAGGATTTGTAGGATCTGTGATATATCCAAATCTATGATTTGCATTTCCACCATAGTATTTAAATCCAATTCTTAAAGTATTAACTGGGAAATTAAATTTTGGCAATATAATATATGCATCACCTGAAGATGATGAGCCAAAGTCCATTTGTAACACTTTCCCAGCAGTTGGTTGTTCAGCTGTTAAATCGATAACTTTTACTGTTCCTCCACCAGATTGAATTTTATTATAACAAGTTGGAATATCATTTATTGCAGTAGTTTCAAAATCTTGAACGTAAGGAAGAACATTAATTAAATCACAAAGAGTACTAAAAGTTGCAGATGGACTCCAACCACTTAATATACCTCCATCACATATAGTTTGTACTCTAAATTCATAAGCAGTATTTTGAGTTAAACCAGGAATATTAAAAGGAGGAGTAACATTATTAAACGTTGTCCAAGTTGTTCCAGCAACTTCTTTATATTCTAAATTGTATAATGAACTTGTTCCTGTCCAGGAAACAGTTGCATCACCAATCCCAGAATTGGTTAAAACTAAACCAGTTGGTTCAACACAAGGTGGTTGAGTCATGATAATAAGACTATCAATTCTTGCACTATAACCAGATGCCATTACAAATTTAATAGCGATTCTTTCATTACCTAACAAGGTGTTGTTAGTAAGTAAATCGAAAGTTTTCCATGTTCCACTAGAGCTTAAAGGAGCATTATGAAGTTCCACAAAAGTTGCTGCATTTGTTACATCTGTCATGTAACCAATTTTAAACAAATGGTTTGCACCTCCATAATATTTAAACATGATCCTTAATGTATTGATTGGGTCAACAGTAAGAGGAAGAATTAAAAAACAATTATTTGTAACAGCCCCAGAACTAAAATTACATACCATACTGCCATCACTATTGGTTACCCCAACGGTTGCTGTCCCAGAAATCAATTTATTATAACATACTGGAATTTGTCCAGAAGCAGTGGTTTCAAAATCTTGAACTACTGGTAGAGTTTGAATAGGATCACATAAAGTGGTAAATGTCTTTTCTAAAGTCCATAAACTCTCAT
>PHDE01000034.1 GCA_002842505.1 Bacteroidetes bacterium HGW-Bacteroidetes-3
GTAACTAATCAGTACTTAAAGTGCCTAAAGTTTGAAGTACTTAAAGTTAAAAAAAAAAGGATTTTTATGAAGTAAAACACTTTTAATGATATTAAAAATAAGCCATTTTTGAAAAAATTAAGAAAATGTATCGTCTTAATAAGGTTGTTGGGCTTGAAACTTTTAACTTTAGGCACTCTAGGCACTCCAAACTCTAGGCACTGATTAGTTACATAAAAAGATGTATAAAACTATTTAAAACGCCAAAAAATGTTGCTAAATTCCATTAATTATGTTATTTATAAACTGCATTTTCACTAACTTTAAACAGCTGAAAATTGTAGTACAAATTCGCAACTTTTCAAAGCCAAGCAGCTGTTTATCAATTTAAATGACATTTTATTTTATAAAAATATGAATTTAATACTTACCATTTCTTATAGTGTTTGGTTTCTTTCAGAAATACTTATAAATAGGTTTCTGCATTCAAAAAAAGCAGATAAGCAACATGCCGACAAGGGTTCTCTTTATCTTATTTGGACAATAATTATTATAGCCAATTTTTCCGCAGTTTTTGTTTCAATTAAGTACAATATTCCACTAACCATAGGATCATACATTGTTTACCTTGGACTTTTTCTAATTTTTATCGGCATCATTCTTAGGCTGACAATTATTGCAACATTAGGACAATTTTTTACAGTTGACGTAACTATAAAACAAAACCATAAACTTAAAAAAGACGGATTCTATAAATATTTAAGGCATCCATCCTATGCAGCTTCCCTACTCTCTTTTATTGGTTTTGGCATAACTCTTAATAATTGGATTTCGTTGATATTGGTGGCTATCTTAATCTTAATTGCTTTTTCAGTCAGAATAAAAATTGAAGAAAAAATATTAATGGAACATTTTGGCACCGAATATTTGGACTATCAAAAAAACACGAAACGAATGATACCGTTCATTTATTGACAACTGCCTAAAACAAAAAAAATGTTGCTAAATTCCATTAATTATGTTATTTATAAACTGCATTTTCACTAACTTTAAACAGTTGAAAATTGTGATGCAAACTCGCAACTTTTCAAAGCCAAACAGTTCGGTGTAATGCTGATAAAAAACCGACTTTAATAAATTGATGGCAGTATATAAGAAAAAGAAAATGTGACAAATAATTGATTTCTGTCACAATAGTCTCTTGTCTTTTTTCTATATTCTTTCATCTGTTTATATTTTATTTTTTATTGGTATAGATGCTACCTGCCTGTCGGTAGGTAAACCTGCCTGTCGGTAGGTAGGTTCGCCATTAATCAATTCTGTGTATCAAAATTTGTTATGGCTCGTTTCATCTGATTACTATTTCTATAAATTAATATATTACCATGATTAAGGGATTGAGCAGTGAGGAAGCTTCACAAAGAATAAAAGCGTTGGGCTATAATGAGCTCCCAACTTCTCAATCAAAAAATATGCTGCATATTGCCTTGGAAGCAGTAAAAGAACCTATGTTTATCCTGCTTTTAAGCTGTGGCTCGCTATATATGCTTTTGGGGGAATACACGGAAGGCATTATTTTGCTATGCTGGGTATTTGTGATTATTTTTATTACTTTCTACCAACACCAAAAAAGCGAAAAGGCGCTTGAAGCCCTTAAAAAACTCTCTTCGCCAAGAGCCTTGGTAATTAGGGACGGCAAAGAAATAAGAATAGCCGGCCGCGAAGTGGTGCCCGATGATTTGGTGATTTTAAATGAAGGTGACAGAATTCCGGCTGATGGCATTTTGCTCGATTGTTTAAACCTCACGGTAGATGAATCATTGCTCACCGGCGAATCAATACCGGTAGCCAAATCAAGCCAAAAAGAGAATGACAAAAACTGTTATGTTTTTAGTGGAACGCTGGCAGTTCAAGGTCGAGGAATGATGAGGGCAATAGCGACAGGCGTAAATACAGAATTCGGGAAAATAGGAAAATCATTGCAGCTTATTGAGCAAGACCAAACCAATTTGCAGCGGGAAATGAAAACCCTTATCAGAAATTTATTTATTGCGGGAGCAGTATTAAGCACTGTTGTAGTGTTGGCTTTTTATGTTACCCGCGGAAATTTTATACAGTCACTGCTCAATGGTTTAGCTACCGCAATGGCTATGTTGCCTGAGGAATTTCCTGTGGTGCTAACCATATTTCTCGCCATTGGCTCGTGGCGTTTGTCGCAAAAAAATGTGCTGACAAGAAAATCATCTGCCATAGAAACACTTGGTTCGGCAACGGTTCTCTGCAGCGATAAAACTGGCACCATTACGCAAAACAACATGGAAATTGCATCCTTGTTTCATAAAGATACGTTGTTCCATAAATCGAAGTTTCAAGAAGCCACCAACAACATTCAAGAGTTGTTAAAAGTTGCTTTTTATGCGTCTCAAAAAAACACCGTTGACCCTATGGAAAAAGCGATTGGCGTTTGTTTTGAAAAGTATGCTTCGGAGGAGAACGTAACCTGTGAGTTTGTAAAAGAATATCCTTTAAGCAACAGTTTATTTGCGATGACAAGGGTTTTTAAATTAAGCGATATTGACTATGATGTGTGCTGCAAAGGCTCGCCAGAAGCAGTTCTTTCTCTTTGTAAAATAAGTAAAGATGAAGAAAATTCGCTTCTTGCCCATGTGCAAAACATGGCAGAGAACGGTCAACGGATTTTAGGTGTTGCAAAAGCCAAATGGAACAATAGTACTTTTCCCGAAACTCAGGCTGAATTTGAATTTGATTTTATGGGCTTTTTGGGATTTGAAGATCCCATAAGGCCAGAGGTTCCCCAAGCCATAAAAGAATGTTATGCTGCAGGAATTAAGGTAATTATGATCACCGGCGATTATCCGTCCACCGCCAAAAGCATCGCGCTGCAAGCCGGAATGAATGCAAACGCACTAATATTGACAGGAACAGACTTAATGAATATGAGCGACCATGAACTGAAAGAAAAAATTAAATCGGTGAACATTTTTGCCCGTATTGTTCCCGAACAAAAGCTACAAATTATCAGGGCACTCAAAGCAAATGGCGAAATTGTGGCTATGACGGGCGATGGCGTAAATGACGCGCCTGCGCTAAAAGCGGCCGACATAGGAATTGCAATGGGTGGAAAAGGAACAGATGTGGCAAGAGAATCTTCTTCACTGGTGTTGTTAGATGACAATTTCAGTTCTATCGTATCGGCAATAAGAGCAGGTCGCAAAATTTTTGACAACCTTCAAAAAGCGATGTCGTACATTATCGCCATTCACGTGCCTATAATCGGATTAACATTGTTGCCTGCATTTTTTCCAAGTCTGCCAATATTGCTGATGCCGCTTCACATTGTGTTTATGGAACTGATTATTGACCCGGTTTGTTCCATCGCTTTTGAATCTGAAAAAGAAGAAAAAGGCATTATGAACCGTCCGCCACGCAATCCGAATAAGCGGTTTTTCGGATTCAATAAAATATTTGCAAGCGCCTCCATCGGAATTTTACTGTTGGCAATGGTAGTTGTAGTTTACTTTTTAGCTATCAAAGAAAACCATTCAGATGGAGAAATTCGCGCCATTGCGTTTTCAACATTAATTATAGGAAACATCTTTTTAATAGTAACCACTCTTTCAAAAACCCGCAACTTCTTGGCTGTTTTATCAGAAAAAAACATCGCGCTGCTTGTCATCATTATTGCCGCATCCGGATTGATGATTTTGCTTATTTCAACGCCATACCTACAAACCATTTTCAGTTTTGAAAATCCGGGATTAAGCCATTTTTCAATCTCCATCATTGGCGCATCAATCGTATTGTTGCTGCTTGAAATGATAAAATATTTTAAAATAAGGCTTCTTTTGGATGAAAAATGATTGAAAAAGCAGTAAACAGATTACATCATATTTTGGGCGTTTCCGCCGAAAAGGCGGCCGGGCTTTACGTTCCAAACTTTTTTCGCCGAAAAAGCGCAAAAAGGTTTTCACTTCAATCCCTAACGCATATCACCTAAAAAATGAAAATTAACTTGCGCCATTAGCTATTTTCCTTTGTTCTTTGCGGTTAAATAAATTTCAATTCATTTTTGATTTAATTAACTGGAAAAATAACACAAATAAAATACACGAAGTTCACAATTTTGTTTTGGTGCAGAAATTAAGGTCATTTTCAAAATCGTAAATCAAAAATCTGAAATCGTAAATCAATTTGCGTTAGGGATTGAGCGGTTTGTTTGAGCTCTTTTTTGCGGATTTTCACCGCAAAAAAAGCGAGCCGCGAAAGCCCGACCCTTGTGGTAACGCCCACCGAAAAGGCAGGCAGGCCCAAAATAATTGTATAAAAACGGCCGTTTTTGTTAGCATTATTCCAAACAATTTAAATAAAAATGGCTCCTTGATGCCAAATAGAAAAATTAAAGTAATTTTAAAATTCCTTAGCAAACATTAAAAAATAAACACAAAATGAATAAAATATCCCTTTATGGCGCAGATTGGTGCCCAGATTGCAGAAGAGCCAAAAGTTTTTTGAAAGAAAATAATATTGAATTTACTTTTATTGATGTGGATTTAGATAAAGAAGCCACCGCTCGCGTAGAATCAATTAACAACGGAAAAAGAATTATCCCAACAGTTTTAATTGGCGAAAAATCATATACCAATCCGGATAATGTGATGTTGGCTTCCGTTTTAGGCATAAATGAAGCTGGAAGAGTGCAACTTTTTGGTGCGGATTGGTGCCCTGATTGCAAAAGAGCCAAAAACTTTTTAACAGACAATAGCATCAATTTTGAATTTATAGATATTGACACAAATGAATGGGCCGTAAAAAAAGTGGAAGAAATTAACAAAGGAAAGAGAATTATCCCAACAATATTAATCAACGAAATTCCTTATACCAATCCGGACAATGTTACATTAACGGCATTATTGTCCATTAATATTAAAAAGGAACATAAGGTTTTTGACACTATTATTGTTGGTGGCGGCGCGGCAGGTTTAACAACTTCCATTTACGCGCAAAGAGATCGTTTTAATTCCTTAATTTTAGAACAAAAGAATATCGGCGGGAATGCTTTTCTGACCGAAAAAATAGAAAACTATCCAGGTTTTCAATCTATTTCCGGACCAAAATTAATGGACAAAATGGAGGAACAGGCCAAAACCTATGGCGCTGTCATAAAAACTGGCGAAGAAGTTATAGGCATTACCAAACAGGATGGTTTATTCTCCGTTGAAACAAAAAGCACTATTTATCTTGGCAAAACCGTGGTGCTTTCCACGGGTTCAACTTATAAAAAATTGGGAATTCCCAATGAAGCGGAATTAATTGGTTCTGGAATTCATTTTTGCGCCACTTGCGATGGCGCTTTTTACAGAGACAAAGATATTATTGTGATTGGCGGCGGAAATTCGGCTTTGGAAGAAGGCATTTTCTTGGCTGGATTTTGCAAAAGCGTAAAAATTGTACATAGATCGGCTACTTTTTCCGCATCGGAAACTTATGTAGAAAAGCTAAATTCCATAGAAAACATCAGCACTTATATGAATAAAACTTCCTTGGAATTTATCCCTAATGAAAAAGGATTGTTCAGCAGTTTGAAAATTAGGGACAACGACACAAAAAAAGAAACAAACTTAACGGCAGACGGCGTTTTTATATTTGTTGGACTTACGCCAAATACAAAAGCTTTCAAAAATATTATTTTGCTTGATGAAAGAGGATTTATTAAAACTTCCGGATTGGCAGAAACATCGGTAAAAGGAATTTTTGCCGCGGGAGATTGCCGGGAAGGTGCCATTGCGCAAGTTGCGGCTGCCACCGGTGAAGGCGTTTTGGCAAGTTATGGAATTAGAAATTATTTAAAATAACGGTTGCTAATAAAAGCCTGCATTATCTTCCTGTTTTTTTATGGAATTCCCAATTCAAAAAACAATACTTTTGCAAAACGGAATTCTATAAAATAGTTGGAGTTGGAGAAGACTCAACACAAAAACGGAGCCAAGAAACCATTTTAAAACGGGCAAACCGAAAAGCCGCGTAAATAAATAATCAAATTAAATTATATGAAAGTATTTTCAAAAATTATTGCAATCGTTATTTGCCTGAGTTTCCTTTTTTCGTCAACATCTTGCACCGTTTTTAGACCGCATAACCAAGGGAAACATAAAGGATGGTTTAAAAATAAACACAATCCGCACAATCCAAATACCAATAACCCGGGGAAGGCTTCAAAAAAGGGAAAAACCAAAAAATATTAGCCTAAATTATAATCTTAATTATCGCTGTTTTATTTTCGAAAAAGGAAACTAAAATCCGTTTCTGTTAGGAAAACTAAATACAACAACAAGACTATTTTTGACATTTGTTTTAAAAAAAACTTTACTTTTGAGTGGTTAAAACAATGTTGCAATGAAACTTTTATGGCATTATATCAACTGAATTAGCGTTGATAAACTTGGTTTTTTAAATTTGTTGAAGGAAAAGCAAGTTTTTCATAAAAAATGACCGCCAAAATTCAAAAAAAAGCAAAAAATTAAATGAATTAATACTTAAAAAAATGGAAAAAAGTGGATGGATTCAAACAATTGTCATCGCCATTTCAATAGTGGCTGCGGGTTATTTTATTGGAAATACCTATAAAAACGGTAAAGCATTTGAGCGCTCTGTTCAGGTAAAAGGCTTGTCGGAAAAACAAGTAAATGCCGATTTGGCCGTTTGGCCAATCAGCATCACCATTGCAGGAAATGATTTAAATGTATTGAAAAATGAGCTTGAAAAGCAAAATAAAGAGGTCAAAAACTTTTTTTTGAAGGAAGGGTTTACCGAAAAAGAATTGAACAGCGGCACCACCAATATTAACGATTCAAAAGCTGTTTTATATGGCGGCGAAAACCAGAACAGGGAATTTAGGTACATCGCAAGTTCTGATTTTACAGTGAGAACCAGCGATATTCCAAAATTACAAAAAGCGTTGACTAATTCTTTGGAACTTATTTCAAAAGGTATTTTAATGAGTTCAAAAAACACTTGGCAACCTATTCAATATAGCTTTTCAGGTTTGAATAAATTAAAACCTGAAATGATTGAAGAAGCAACCAAAAACGCCCGGGAAGTTGCCGAAAAATTTGCGCGCGACTCCAATTCCAAAGTCACAAAAATTAAAAGCGCCCAGCAAGGATTGTTTTCCATCAATGATTTGGACCAAAACACCTCCGACATAAAAATTGTAAGGGTGGTTTCCACCATTGAATATCAACTGGAAGATTAAAAAATATGAAGCGATTTTTCAAGAAACTTTTTAAATGGATTTTTAAAGCCGCAATTGGTTTTGTGGCGCTTTCCGTTTTTTCGGTGATTGTTTTTCGCTGGGTTCCGGTTCCGTTTACGCCTTTAATGCTTATTCGCAATGTGGAGCAATGGAGCAAAGGCGAAAAAGCGCCTTTTGAGCACGATTGGGTTTCCATAAATAAAATATCCCCAAACTTGGGCAAAGCCGTTATTGTGAGCGAAGATCAAAAATTTATGGAACATTCCGGTTTCGATTTTGAAGCCATGGAAAAGGCTTTTGAAAAGAACAAAAAAAGAAAACGCATTAAAGGCGGAAGCACCATATCGCAACAAACGGCGAAAAATGTGTTTTTATGGCCACGACGAAGCTATCTTCGTAAAGGTTTTGAGGTTTATTTCACTTTTTTAATTGAAGTTTTTTGGAGCAAAGAACGCATTTTGGAAGTCTATTTAAACAGCATTGAAATGGGCAATGGCATTTATGGTGCCGAAGCGGCGGCGCAACATTGGTTTAGAAAACCGGCAGCCAAACTTTCCAGTTATGAAGCGGCTTCCATCGCGGCCATATTGCCAAATCCGAGAAAATACCGAGCCACTAGATCTTCGGGATATATTGAAAATAGAAAAAATTGGATTATGCGGCAAATGAATTATTATGGATCGCTAACTTTTGATTAGCCCTTTAAAATCATAAAAAAATCGCACCAATTGGCGCGATTTTTTGTTTTTTCAGCAGTAAAAATTATACCAATTGTATTTATATTTTGGTGCAATCATGCCAATAAATTTCAATTGTTAATACCGACGTAACAAATATTTAGTGCAAAGAGGCGAAGCCGAGATTGGACTATTATATTTGTACATTAGGTATTATTTATTTTCTGCATAAAGTTTTGCTACGTAATCCCAGTTAATCACATTGTAAAAATGCTCAATATAATCTGGTCTTCTGTTTTGGTAATGCAAATAATAGGCATGTTCCCAAACATCCAATCCTAAAATAGGGAAACCGCCACATCCTATTCCTGGCATTAAAGTATTATCTTGATTTGCAGTAGAACAAACCTCCACTTTTCCTCCTTTGTGAACACATAACCAAGCCCATCCCGATCCAAAACGGGTTGCGGCAGCTTTAGAAAAAGCATCTTTAAATGCCTCGAACGAGCCAAAAGCAGCGTCAATGGCAGCAGCCAATTCACCTGTTGGCTTTCCGCCGCCGTTTGGAGACATCACATTCCAAAAAAGATCGTGGTTGTAAAAACCGCCCCCATTATTTCTAACTGCGGTGTTGTTCATATCCAATCCGGCAAAAATAGCTTCAATAGATTTTCCTTCTAAAGGTGTTCCGGCAACTGCGTTGTTTAAATTGTTTGTATAAGCTGCATGGTGTTTTCCGTGGTGAATTTCCATGGTTCTTGCATCAATATGTGGTTCTAACGCATCAAAAGCGTACGGTAATTTCGGTAATTCAAAGGCCATAATCGTAGATTTTAGTTAAACTTAAATATATTCAAAGGTAACAAACCATTTTCGTTTTATAAAATCAAATGTGTTTATAGTTGTATTGTTAAATGTTATATGTTAAAAGTTGAAAAGTAGAAAGTCAAAAAATCTACTGCTAACTGAAACTGAAAACTGTCAACTAATATTTAGCGTCTTTTGGGTATTTTGCCATAAATTCTTCGGCTTTTTCAACCATTTTTATACTTCCGCAGAAAAAAGGAACGCGTTGGTGCAATTCCGTAGGTTTAATATCCATAATCCTCATATAGCCGTCGCTGGCTTTTCCATTGGCTTGTTCCGCCAAAAATGCCATCGGATTGCATTCATACAACAACCGCAATTTTCCTTTTGGCCCAATGGAACTTGTCGGATAAATATATATGCCGCCCTTTATCATATTTCTGTGAAAATCGGAAACCAAAGAACCAATATAACGGGACGTGTAAGGCCTGTCTTCTTTTTCCTCCTGGCAATATTTTAAATAATCTTTTACGCCTTGCGGAAAGTGCACATAATTTCCTTCGTTGATGGAATAAATTTTCCCGACATCGGGGAATTTCATATTTGGATGCGACAAATAAAAAGAGCCAATTGCCGGATTCAAGGTAAACCCGTTTACGCCGTGTCCCGAAGTGTAAACCAACATGGTTGAAGTTCCGTAAACCACATAACCGGCGGCAACCTGCTGATTTCCGCGTTGTAGAAAATCTATTTTTTCGACTGGTGTTCCAATAGGTGTAACTCGCCGATAAATGGAAAAAATAGTTCCCACCGAAACATTTACGTCGATGTTGGAAGAGCCGTCCAGCGGATCCATCAACACAATATATTTATTCTCATTGGTGCCATGTTTTCCTTTTACGGTCACAAAATCATCTTCTTCTTCACTGGCAATTCCACAAACAATTTCTCTGTTAATGAGTGTTTGCATAAACACTTCATTCGCAAAAACATCCAGTTTTTGTTGGTTTTCCCCCTGAATATTCATATCGCCGGCATCGCCCAAAATATCAACCAATCCCGCTTTATTCACTTTATAATTAACAACTTTTGCCGCCAATTTAATAGAACTGATCAGTCGCGTAAATTCTCCGGAAGTTGATTTGTAATGTTTTTGATTTTCAATAATAAACTCTCCTAGGGTTAGGTTGTTATTTTTCATTGGTGCGAGCTTTTTTTGTTTCTACAAATATCGAATAAATTATTTTTAAAAAGACCTTTGTTTTAAGATAGTTTGGATAAAGATTTTTTACTTTAGCCAATGCCATTTAAAATAAAATGAAAGATGAAACGAGCATATCAAATTTTGATACACAAGGAAATGATTAATCGCGAACAGTCCCGAATTTTCGGGATTACCGCTAAAAAATAAAGTTTAAACAGATGAATTTTAGCATTAGGGAAGGAAAAATTACTGATATGCCGTCGGTGTTAAGCTTGATAAAAGAATTGGCCCATTTTGAAAAAGAACCGGAAGCTGTTGAAATTTCAGTAGCCGATTTAGAAAAAGACGGTTTCGGAAATGCTCCTTTATTTAAAACGTATGTCGCTGAAATTGATGGTGAAATTGTTGGAATGGCCTTGTTTTATCCAAGATATTCTACCTGGAAAGGACCAACCATTCATTTGGAAGATTTAATCGTCAAAAAAAACAAAAGAGGGCTAAATATTGGGAGTGAATTATATAAAAAAGTAATTACTTATGGCAGCAAATTGGGCGTAAAAAGAATGGAATGGGTGGTGTTGGACTGGAATACGCCAGCCATAGAATTTTATAAAAAAACCGGCGCTTATATTTTAGACGATTGGAAAACGGTGCAAATGGATGAGCTTGCCATAAAAAATTATTTGGATTCTTTATGAAAATTTACAAGTTTGGAGGCGCCTCGGTTAAAGATGCTGAAGGCATAAAAAATGTGGTACGTGTTTTAAGAAATGAAGGTTTTAAAAATACCCTCATTGTAATTTCCGCAATGGGGAAAATGACCAACGCTTTTGAAAAAATAGTCAGTTCTTGCCATCTTAAAACGGATGATTTACAACAAAATATCCAATTTGTCAGAGATTATCATTTAACCATTATGGCTGATTTGTTTGAAAATAAATCAAACCTAATTTTTAATGAAGTTGAAGCGCTTTTTGAGGAACTAAACAAGTTTTTGGCAACCAATAAATCAACCGATTATAATTTTATTTACGACCAAATTGTTGGCGTTGGCGAATTGCTTTCGACCAAAATTGTAAGCGCTTATTTAAATGAAATTGGCATTGAAAACCAATGGGTCGATGTGCGAAACTACCTAAAAACCGATGATAATTACCGGGATTCTTATGTAAATTGGAAAGAAACAAACAAAAATATTTCAAAATTAAGTCCCAATAAATTGTTCATTACCCAAGGTTTTTTAGGGGCAGATGCGCAAGGAAACACCACAACTTTGGGCAGGGAAGGATCAGATTATTCGGCGGCTATTTTTGCATATTGCCTAAATGCCAAAAGTTTAACCATTTGGAAAGATGTGGATGGCGTTTTAAATGCAGATCCGCGATATTTTGAAAACGCACTCTTGTTGCGTCAAATTTCCTACAGCGAAGCCATTGAAATGGCTTTTTACGGCGCTTCGGTCATTCATCCAAAAACATTAAAACCGCTTGAAAATAAAAACATTCCATTGTACGTCCGCTCTTTTTATAACTTGGATTTAAGTGGAACGACCGTTGGAAAAGGAGTTGATTTGATTCCGGAAGTGCCTTGTTTTATTTTGAAGGAAAATCAAGTATTGGTATCAATTTCGGCTTTAGATTTTTCTTTTATGGTGGAATATAATTTAAGCGATATCTTCAAAATTTTACACGACAATAAACTTAAAGTGAATTTAATTCAGAATTCCGCCATCAGTTTTTCAGTATGCATTGAAGATAAATTTAACAATTTTCAACATTTTTTAGCAGCAATGAAATCGAAATATAAAGTGTCTTTTACAGAAAATGTTTCGTTGTACACCATTCGACATGCCACCGAAAAAGCCATTGAGGAAATTGAACAAAAAGGAGAAGTGTTATTAAAACAAGCCACCAAAGGAACTGTTCAGATTATAATGAAATAAGTTGGGCGGCTCAAAATCAATGAAATGGATACAATTGCCAAAACCATATTGCCGCAACTGATAATATAAGTCTCCTGATGAAAAAAATTACGTATTTTTGTTCCTCCCTTAATGAATACTTAAATGAGTTTAGTAACCGCTAAAGAAATTGCGAAAGTCGTAAATCTTGATAAATATGGATTTATAGGCACATTTTTTGGTTGGTCTTTGATGAAAGTTCTTCGAATTTCCTCTATTAACAAAATTTACAATAAGCACAAGCATTTAAGAGACCTGGAATTTTTTACGGCATTGCTGGACGATTTGGAAATTAAATTTGAAATTCCGGAGGAAGATTTAAGAAGAATTCCAAAAACTGGCGCTTTTATTACCGTTTCCAACCATCCGTTAGGAGGAATTGACGGCATTTTATTGTTAAAATTATTGATTGAAAAACGGCCGGATTATAAAATTATAGCCAACTTTTTACTGCAGCGCATTGAACCGATGAAGCCTTTTATTATGCCTGTAAATCCTTTTGAAGACAGAAAAGATTCCAAATCGAGCATTATAGGCCTAAAAAATGCGTTGTCACATTTAAAGGAGGGAAATCCTCTTGGCGTTTTCCCTGCCGGTGAGGTTTCAACCTATAAAGACGGAAGATTAATAGTTGACAAACCTTGGGAAGAAAGTGCCATTAAATTAATTCAAAAAGCACAAGTTCCTGTTATCCCAATTTATTTTCACGCCAAAAACAGCAGGTTATTTTACCTTCTTTCCAAACTGAATTCCAAATTGCGCACCGCCAAATTGCCTTCTGAAGTGTTATCGCAAAAAGGCCGTGTTATCAAAGTCAGAATTGGAAATCCAATACCGGTAAAAGACCTGGAGGAATACAGCAATACGCAAGATT
This sequence comes from Bacteroidetes bacterium HGW-Bacteroidetes-3, assembly GCA_002842505.1. Taxonomy (GTDB): domain Bacteria; phylum Bacteroidota; class Bacteroidia; order Flavobacteriales; family Flavobacteriaceae; genus Lutibacter. The sequence goes on from PHDE01000034.1 coordinate 12,775, forward strand.
TTTGTGATTTCATTCGCAAAAAAACTTATATGCTGGCCAATCCTTTTGAAAAACAGCCTATAAAATTAATTGCTCCCTCTTTAAAAATGCAAAAACCGCCTAAAAAAATTGTAGGCCAAAAAAACATTGACAAAATGATTTTAGAGGTTGATGCTTTGAGAAACAGCGAAGGTCGTTTGCTTAAAAGCAAAAATTATGAAGTGTTTTTTGCCTTGAGCAAACAAATTCCGAATATCACCTTTGAAATTGGGCGCCTACGGGAAATTACTTTTAGGGAAGTTGGTGAGGGAACCAATGAATCTATTGATTTAGATGTGTTTGACGGGTATTACCACCATTTATTTTTATGGGATAATGAAGCCAATAAAGTGGCGGGCGCTTACCGAATGGGCTTGGGAAAAAATATTTATAAAAAGTATGGCATTGAAGGATTTTACGTGCATACCCTGTTCAAATTTGAACCTGAATTGTATGCTATGATGGAAAATTCCATTGAAATGGGACGTGCTTTTGTGATTAAAGAATACCAACAAAAACCAATGCCATTATTTTTGCTATGGAAAGGAATTGTTCATATTACCCTGAGATATCCGGAATATAAATATTTAATTGGCGGCGTAAGCATCAGCAATAAATTTTCAAATTTCTCGAAATCACTGATGATTGAATTTATGAAATCCCATTATTATGATCCTTATGTTGCGCAGTATATTCATCCCAAAAAAGAGTATAAAGTTAAATTAAAAGATGCCGACAAAGATTTTGTTTTTGACGCCACACAAGCCGATATGAACAAATTTGACAAGATTATTGATGAAATTGAGCCAGGTTCATTGCGTATTCCGGTATTGATAAAAAAATACGTGAAGCAAAATGCAAGATTGGTGGCCTTTAACGTGGATCCGAAATTTAACAATGCCATTGACGGATTAATGTATATCAGAATAGCCGATATTCCAGAAAGTACCGTAAAACCGGTTATGGAAGAATTTCAGGCAGAATTGGAAAAATCGCTTGAAAACGAAAATAAAGCCCAAGAAACTTCTTTAGATTCTCAGTAATTTTAAAGCCCGGTTTTTTTATTGGTTTGATAAGCGCATAAAATTCTTAATCTAATTTTGGGAGTAAATGACACTCTTTACTTTGCTTTCGAAAAAAACAAAGCCTCAACTTTATCTACAATTGTTTGCGCCAATTTCACTTTAGATTCAACTGTCCAGCCTGCAATATGTGGTGAAAGCAATACATTTTCGGCGTGAATTAAATAATCAAATGCTTCGGGGAAAGAATCGTTTTCAAATAAATTTTCGAAGGATAATTTTTCATATTCCAATACATCCAAACAAGCGCCCAATATTTTTTTGGTTTTCAGGGCTTCAACCAAATCATCGGTAACAACGGCAGAGCCCCGAGCGGTATTTATGAGGTAAAAAGGTTTTTTAAAATGATTGATGAAATTGGAATTTACCATGTGATGAGACAGTTTGTTAAATGGTGTATGCAAACTCAACACATCGGTTTTTTCTTGTAATTCTTCCAATGTCACCTGTTTGCAATTTTCGTCGCCAACACCTTCTTTTATGTCGTAACAAATCACTTCAACTTCAAAACCCTTCAATTTTTTCACAAAGGCTTTTCCCATATTACCGTAGCCAATAATGCCAACCGTTTTCCCTTCCAATTCAATTCCCCTGTTTGCTTCACGCTGCCATTTCCCCTGCCTAATTTCAAGATCGGCTTTTTTTAGGTTGTTGAATAAGGCCAAAATCATTCCCAAAGTATGTTCGCCAACGGCATTTCTGTTTCCTTCTGGAGCCGAAATTAACTGAATTCCTTTTTTTTCGGCATAATCAACATCTATACTTTCCAATCCGGCACCAACGCGGGCAATAAATTTTAAGTTTGTGGCTTTGTCCAAAAATTGTTGGTCGATATTAAACCTGCTTCTAATTACAACGCCTTCATATCCGCTAATTTTTTCTTCAATTTGAGCTTTTGTTGAAACATAATCCTCCTCACAAACACAGCCCAGTTTTTCCAAACCAGCTTGAAGAATTGGGTGATTGGTGTCTATTAAAAGGATTTTCATCATTAGTATTTTAGATTTTTAGTATATTGGATTTTTAGATTAGCGGTATATTGTTGTTTTGCATTCAAAAAATCTAACAATCCAATATACTATTCTTTTAATGTTGATTTAAATTTAGACATCATTTTTATAATTACCTCTAAATTTTCCAGTAATTCCTTACAATGATTGTCGGGCATAAAATTTAAATCATTGGAAATCAATATTTGTGTTTCAACTTCATAACAAGAACCTAAAGCAATTTCTATAAATCTTGAAAAATCTTTATTTGATTTTCTGGAAGCTCCTTCTGCAATATTTGACGGAATTGAAATAGAAGCTCTTCTTAATTGAGAAACCAATCCAAATTTTTCTTCTTCGGGAAATTTAGCGGTAAAAGTGTATATCTTCTTACAAAATTCCCTGCTTAATTGCCAAAATTTTAAATCTTTATATCTATGCATATTTAGTATATTGGATTATTGGTACTTTGGATTGTTGGTATGTTGAATTCAAAAAATCTAGAAATCTAACAATCCAATAATCTAAAATACTAAATTAATACTGCTCCTCATCACTAGGGAAATCCCTGCTTTTTACATCGGCAATATAGCTTTCAAAAACTGTGGTCATTTCGGAATATAAATCCATATAGCGGCGTAAAAATCGTGGATGAAATTCGTGGGTCATTCCCAACATATCGTGCGTCACCAATACCTGTCCATCCACGCCATTTCCTGCGCCAATTCCAATAACCGGTATTGTAAGGCTTTCTGCAATTTCTTTGGCAAGTTTTGCGGGAACTTTTTCCAGAACCAGTGCAAAACAGCCTAATTTTTCCAGTAATAACGCATCTTCTTTCAATTTTTCGGCTTCTTCTTCTTCCTTCGCTCGAACGGTGTAAGTGCCAAATTTGTAAATGGATTGTGGTGTCAAGCCTAAATGTCCCATCACCGGAATTCCTGCTGTTAAAATTCGGGTAATAGACTCGCTAATTTCACTTCCGCCTTCTAATTTCACCGCGTGTCCGCCCGATTCTTTCATGATTCTTATGGAGGAATCCAATGCATTTCTTGAATTTCCCTGATAACTTCCAAAAGGCAAATCAACCACCACCAAACAATGGTCAATTGCCCTTATTACAGAACTTGCATGGTAAATCATCTGATCTAAAGTAATTGGCAATGTTGTTTCATGGCCAGCCATCACATTGGAAGCAGAATCGCCCACTAAAATGATATCAATTCCGGCATTGTCAATAATTTTTGCCATTGTATAATCATAAGCAGTAAGCATGGCAATTTTTTCGCCATTTTTTTTCATTTCCACCACACTTTTGGTGGTAATTCTTTTATAGTCTTTTTTTGCTGTGGACATTTCTTGTTTGTTTAAACTTATGGTAGGTAAAAGTAAATAAAAAACTCTGTTGATTGTAACACTTTGCGCTTTAAACCATATTAAGTGCCTAATATTTCATTAAAAAACATCAAAATAAATGGTTGTCCATAATGAAATTCAAAATAAATATTTGAATCTAATTAATTTAAAATTATATTTACGTAAAAATTACATTTTGGCTAAAACCGACAAAAATTCAGAGAAACATATTCAGGAATTAGAAGAAAAAATAATTGATTTAAGTTTTAAGCTGAAAGGCAAAACGAATGACATTAAACTTACTGAAGAAACCACTGCCAAAATTCTTGGGAAGTTAACCCACAATTTAAAAAATCCGATTGGCGTTATTTTTTCATTTTCAGAAATGATGCTAGAAGACCTTGAATATTATTCGAAAGAAAAATTGGAAAAACACATTCAAATTATAAAAAATTCCGCCTCATTTTCATTGGCGCTTCTCGATACCATTTCAAAATATTCAAGAATACAATCCTCAAATTTCACGCTAAAAACCCAACGACTAAATTATACAGAATTGGTTTCGGATATTTTAACTGAATTTAAACTGAAAGCTTCCGAAAAAAATATTGACGTAGCAATTAAACTTCCTGAAAAAGACCTTTTTTTAATGCTTAACAAAGATGAAATTTCACAGGCATTAAATGCGGTTTTAAACAATGCTTTACGGTATTCCAATGAAAATTCAACCGTAACGGTTACTGTTTCAGAACAAAAAAACGGAATTGAAACAACCATATCCGATCAGGGAATAGGAATCTCTGAAACTGATTTGGCGCATATTTTTGAAGAATTTTATGTGGTGAACACCTATTCTGAAGACAAACAAAAATGTGTTGGTTTGGGCTTGGCAATTGCCAAAAAAATTGCAGAACTCCATAAAGGAGAGATTTCGGCAAAAAGTACGTTGGAAAAAGGTTCAAGTTTTAAAATTATGCTTCCCGCAATTAAGATTTAATGTGCAAGGAAAGTTGATAATTTATTAAAATTAAAGTAGTTAATCAATTAAATTTAAAACTGCATAAATAAACAACCTTTCAAAATAATTTGTATTTTACGCTTCAAAAACCCCAAAGAATGAAATTTATGAACCCCAAAAAGACCATTCCTGAAAAAATTATTAATGAAAAGGTCAATTCTGAAGTGAAAAAAGAAAAAGCAACCTTAAATAATGACATCTATTTTACATTTTTTGAACAGGCACCGGTAGCGCTTTGGGTGGAGGATTTTTCAAAAGCCAAACAATATTTTGAAAAAATTGCCAAAGAAAACAAAACCGATGTAAAATCATTTATTGCCGAAAACCCTAAATACATTAAAAAATTAATTGATCTTATTGAAATTAAAGACATTAATGATGCCGCTTTAAAATTATACAAAGCCAACAGCAAACAAGAATTATTGCAAAACCTAAAGTTGGTTTTTGCGAAAAAATCCTATAGGGGTTTCTCAAAATTGGTTTTGTCAGTTTTACTTGGAGAAAAAGCTTATGCAATTGAAACCATCAACAAAACATTGTTGGGTGAAGAATTTGATGCCTTGGTAAAATATAAAGTGAGTGCCGGAAGTGAAAAATCATTGGAAAACGTCATGGTATCCATTGAAAATATTACAGATAGGGTTAAAGCAAAAAACGAGGTTATTGAAAGTGAATATAGATACAAAGAGGCGCAGTCATTGGCCAAAATAGGAAGCTGGTTTCACAATTTCGACACAGATGAATCATATTGGTCTGATGAAGCATTTAAAATATTGGGGTTAGAGGCCGGGAAAGACTTTTTAAATATTGAGGTTTTTATAGGTTTTGTGCATCCTGACGATCGGGAATTTACGAGAAGCTATTCCTATGAATCTTTTGTGGAAAATCCCATTCAAAATTTACAATACAGAATTGTTACCGCAAATGGGGAATTAAAATATATCTCTGAAATAAGAAATGCCATATTGGAAAACCAACGCATTGTAAAAATCATTGGGATTGGACAGGATATTACAGAGCGCATTCTCAGCGAACAAAAACTGAATACAACCAAAAACTTTCTGTCAAATACACTTTCAAGCATTAAAGATGGTTTGGTCATACTGGACCATAACTCAAAATATATTTATGTAAATGAAAAAGCTGCTGATTTATTGGGCAAAAACGCACAAGAACTTATTGGCAAACATATTTGGACAGAATTTCCCGAAAAAATAGGTGATTTATTTTATGACAATTACCAAAAAGCGATCACAACCGGAAAACCTATAAGTTTTGAAAATTATTTTAAGCCATGGAACAAGTGGTTTGAAAATAGATTAATTCCATCACAGGAAGGAATGCTTATGTTTTTTCACGAAACTACCGATAAAAAGGAGAAAGAAAATAAAATAAAAGCAGCCTATAATATTATCAACAAAAGTTCATCCGTTGCTATTTTATGTGAAAATAAATTTGATTTTCCAATAGTTTTTGCTTCAGAAAACACCGGTAATTTATTTGGGTATTCACATAATGAACTCTTGGAAGGAAACATAAAATTGTATCAACTGGTTTTTAAAGATGATTTAGCGCCAGTAAGTTCGGCATTCATAAATTTTTTAAAAAGTAAAAAATCAAATGAATTAAAACTGCTTCCCTTCCGGATTTTAACGAAAACTGGCGATATAAAATGGGTTAGGACAAATTTTGATATTATTAGAAATAGTGCCAATGAAATTACGCATATTCAGGGTATTTCAGAAGATATTACGGAACAAAAAAAAGCTGAAGATTTATTTTTTGAAAGCAATCAACGACTAAAAGACCAGTTTAACCACACGCCATTGGCCTCCATTATTTGGGATGCTGATTTTAACGTAATTGAATGGAATAATTCCGCACAACGAATTTTTGGATATACTGCTGAAGAAGCGAAAGAAAATAACACAAAAGATTTAATTACGCCAACCCTGTTAATTCCCGAAATGCAAAAAATTAGGGAGCAATTGTTAACGCAAGAAACCGGACATAAAAATACCAATAAAAATATAACCAAAAGCGGAAAAACAATTATTTGTGATTGGTATAATGTAATTTTAAAAGATGCTATCGGCAAGGTAACTGGCGTGGCATCATTGGTTGATGACGTTACCGAACGCATAAATTCAAAAAAATTACTCGAAAAATCAGAAAGAAAATACAGGGATGTATTTGAAAAATCTACCGACGCAGTCTTAATCTTAAAAGACGGCTTCTTTGTGGATTGCAATGAAGCCGCCATAAAAATGTTTGGTTTAGACAAAGAAACACTTTTTAGCATACACCCTTCTCAACTTTCGCCTGAAAAGCAACCCGAGGGAATCAGTTCTTTTGTGAAAGCTGAAAAAATGATGGGAATTGCTTTGGAAAAAGGAAGCAACAGGTATCGATGTAACCAACAACATGTCTCCGGCCGAATTTTCCCAACTGAAATAACGCTTACGAGAATTAATGAAGATGAAAATGGATTTACCATTCATGTGGTTATCAGGGATATTACCGAAAATGTGAAAAAAGAAGCTTTGGAAGATGTGCTTTACAATATTTCTAAAGCGGCATTAACCATCGTTGATTTTAGGGAATTTAGTTTATTTGTAAGAAATGAATTGCATAAAATAATTGACACCAGCAATTTTTATATTGCGCTGCACAATGAAGAAACCGATATGATTGCCACGCCCGTTTTTGTGGATGACCATGAGGAAGTTGAAGAGTTTTCAGCAAAAAATTCATTAACCGGCTATGTTATAAAATCAAAAAAACCTTTAATTTTAACCAAAGAAGCACATCAGGAACTTATTAAAAATGGAAAAGTGACTTTGATTGGTGAATTTGCCAAAATTTGGATTGGCGTTCCTTTATTCATTCAAGAGAAATGCATTGGAGCCATTGTGGTGCAAAGTTACGAGGATGTAAATGCCTATAATGAAAATGATGTTCAATTGTTAGAGTTTGTTGCCGACCAAATTAGCACCACCATTCAGCGTAAAAAAGTTGAAAATGAATTAAATAGCGCATTGCTTCACGCACAGGAATCGGATCGACTAAAGTCGGCTTTTTTGGCGAATATGAGCCACGAAATAAGAACGCCGATGAATGGCATTATTGGGTTTTCAGAATTGTGTTTAGATCCAAATATTACCAAAGAAAAACAAAGGGAATTCGCCAATATTGTCATAAAAAGCAGCAAACGGTTGCTTTCAATTGTAAATGATATTTTAGACATTTCCAAAATTGAAGCCGGAGCTGTAACTTTGAAACTAGAAAGTGTTAATTTAAACAAATTACTGGATGAATTAGAGGCCTTTTTTAAACCCATTGCCCAAGAAAATAATATCAAATTAAACTGTGAAAGAGGACTTGAAAATTATAAGAGCTCTGTTGAAACCGACAAAATAAAATTAAACCAGGTGCTCACAAACCTTTTGTCAAATGCTTTTAAATTTACTGATGAAGGAAGCGTTTCGTTTGGCTACCAATTGATTGAAAACAACCTGCAATTTTACGTGAAAGATACCGGAATTGGGGTTGAAAAGAATTTACAAAATAAAATTTTCGACCGATTTTCCCAAGGAAATCTTGATTTAAGCAAACAGCACAAAGGAACGGGCCTTGGCTTGGCGATCACCAAAAAAATTGTTGAACTGTTTAAAGGAGAAATTTGGTTAGATTCAAGCGTAAAAGGAACGACCATTTATTTTACGATACCTTATGTTAAGTCAAAAGTACCTTTAATTTCTTCTGTAATTGAAGAACAAAAACCATCAATCCAAGTGAAAAATAAAGAGATAACCATTTTAGTGGCCGAAGATGAAGAATACAATATGATGTATATCATTGAGTTATTTTCAACAACAAAATTCAAAATTATAGAAGCCACTAATGGTAAAAAAGCATTGGAATTGGCTCTAAACAATCCCGAAATTCAATTGGTGTTAATGGATATAAAAATGCCGGTGATGGATGGGAATGAGGCCATGAAAGAAATTAAAAAATTGAGGCCAAACCTGCCAATTATAGCGCTTTCCGCATTTGCCATGGAATCGGATATAGCCAAAGCATTGGCGCTTGGTTTTGACGCCTATTTAACAAAACCATTAGACCGAAAATTATTGTTTCAGTTGATTGATAATTTTTCTAAAAAGGGGTAAATAATTAACAATGAATAATTAATAATTGAGTTGTACTTTTAGCTGTTTTACATTGAAAATTAATCCCGCACTTTTGGGATGATACCAGATCCCAATTTTCAACTTAAAACATTTTTAACGCGCCCAACTTCTCCGGTTTCCAACTGCACTTTTATGCCGTGCGGATGCGTTTGGGAATTGGTAAGAATTCTTTTCACCACGCCTTCGGTCAATTCACCTGAGCGCTGATGATTTTTCTGCACAATTTCCACCGTTTTTCCCGGTTGTATGTTTTTTCTTAAAATTCCGCTGAGTTTTTCGTTTTCCATCTGTTTTTTAGTTTTACCGCATTAAATTTTTTGGATGTTGTTTTAATTGCTTTTTTTATGACTAAAGTTTTCCTTTGTGTGGCTTAGAGGCTCTTTGTTTAACATTTTGCAATAGCTATGAAACAGAGCTATTAATCAGACGAAAGAATATAGAAAAAAGATAAAAGACTAATGTGATAGAAATCAATTGTTTACTCCGCTCCGCAAAGTCTCCGACTTTGAAGTGGTGTTTTCCAGTCTCAGACTGACCAGCAAAAAGAAATAAGTGAGTCAAAAAGTTATTAAAAAAATGTCAAAAACCTACCGCATTCTATATACTAAATACCCAATAATTTAAAAAATTGAAATTTCTGTTTCTGTGGTAAACAATTCCAAAAATTTTATTCCCTTGCTCGAATTTCCTTTTTTGTTCAATCGCGGACTCCAAACGGCGATGCTGTATTTTTGCGGAAGAATGGCCACAATGCCGCCGCCAACACCGCTTTTTCCAGGCAAACCAACTTTAAATGTAAATTCACCTGCCTCATCATAAAATCCGCAAGTTTGCATAATGGCATTTACGCGCTTCGATTTGCTGATGCTAATCACCCTTTCATTTGTGTGCGGATTTACACCATAAGCCGCCAAAAAAAGAAACGTTTGTGAAAGCTCTTTGCAAGTCATTTCTATGGAGCATAAATTGAAATAAAAATCGAGCACCACGTCAATGTCGTTCTTAATGTTTCCAAAGGATTTCATTAAATTGATTAAAGCTGCATTTCTAAAACCGGTTAATTTCTCCGATTCCGCAATTCTCGAACAATAATCAATGTCGGAATTCCCGGAAATACTTCTTACAAAGGCAATAAAATCGTTTTTCGGATTTTTGAGATAACCCACCAAAATATCGGAAATTACCAAAGCGCCCGAATTTATGAGCGGATTTCTCGGAATTCCCTTGCTGAATTCCAACTGAAACAGCGAATTAAAGGAAGTTCCTGAAGGCTCCACGCCAACCCTTTCCCACAATTTTTCGCCTTCCTGTTTATAAGCCAGCACCAAGGCCAAAACTTTGGCAATACTTTGAATAGAAAACTTTTCCTCCGAATCGCCAAAATGGTAATGTTGCTGATTGATAGTGGTTAAATGAACGCCAAATTTTGTGGGATCCACATTGCCCAATTCAGGAATATACGTGGCGACTTCGCCAGTGTCTTCCGTTTTGTTTAATTGCCTGCTTATTTTTGAAAATATTTTGTTGTAGTTCATTTCTTTATTTGAAAAATTAAAAGTAGGGACAAGTCGCTACCTGTCTGTTCTATAAGTTATAAAGCCGGAAGACCCAGTGCAAAACTTTAATTTTTTATTTAACCGCAAAAGACGCAAAGAAAAAACGCAAAGTTCGCAAAATTGTTTAATTGTGTAAGTGTTTATTTGTTTTAAAATCGAACTTTATTCTTAAACTTTTCTCCTATCCCAAACCCAACCGCGGTAAGGGGGATTTTCCAAAGGAAAAAGTGTTTTTATTCGACACCAAAGGAAAATATTTTTTATCTTTTTTTTCTGACTTCGGGCTTTCACCTTTCAACTTTCAACTTTCAACTTTCACCTTTCACCTTTCACCTTTCAACTTTCACCTTTGAGCTTTGAGCTTTGAACTTTCACCTTTGAGCTTTGAACTTTCAGCTTTCAACTTTCAACTTTTTTAAAATGCACATCCATTTGAGGAAATGGAATACTGATGTTGTTTTCAATAAATTTCCTGTTAATTATTTTTCTGATGTCACTTTTAACCTTTTCAATCCTGAAAATATTTTCGCTAAAAAATAGAATTTGAAAGTTTAATGAAGAACTTCCAAAATCCAAAAACCTAACATCAATTAAATTTTCATCCGATAAATCTGTGTGTTCCATAGCGCTTTCTTTTAAAACTTTTATCACCAAATCAACATCGCTGCCGTAAGCAACACTCACATTTATTTTAAAACGTGTTTTTTTGGATTGATGGCTCCAATTGATCACTTTATTGGTGGTAATTAGGGAATTTGGAATGATGATGGTGATTTCATCCCGGTTTGTTCCTGTGGAGGTGCGCAAGCCAAT